>JAPLPC010000363.1:14192-24760 GCA_026400425.1 Hyphomicrobiales bacterium
GACGAGAAGGCCGATTGGGTGCTCAATGCGATGGCGCGCGAGGGCATCGACATCTCGGTGATGGAGCGGATGGCCGGCGCGCCGACCTCCGCCACCATCCTGCCGATCCGCCCCGATGGCTCACGCCCGGTGCTGCATGCGCGCGGCGCTTCGGCACGCTGGAAGATTTCCCCTGAAGCGCAGAAGGCCGCATGCGGCAGCAAGGTGCTGCATCTCGGCGGCGTCGGCTCGCTGCTGGCGATGGACGGCGAGCCCACGGTGGCGCTGCTGCGCGACGCCAAAGCCGCCGGCTGCATCACCACCGTCGATCTGATCCAGGCCCGCGCCGAGACGCTGCAACTGGTCGAGCCGCTGATGCCCTATACGGACTTTTTCATGCCGAGCATCGACGAGACCCATGCGCTGGTCGGCACCGACGATCCCGTGGCCTGCGCGCAGTATTTCATCGGCAAGGGCGCGGGCGCCTGCGCAATCTCGCTCGGCGAACACGGCTCCTTCGTCATGACGCGCGACGGACGCCAATTCACCGTCCCGGCCTTCGACGTCAAGGTGCGCGACACGTCAGGCTGCGGCGACTCCTATACCGGCGGCTTCATCGCCGGCTTGGTGCGCGACTGGGATCTGCTGGACTGCGCCAGGCTCGCCACCGCGACAGCAGCCACCGTCGCCACCGGCCTCGGCTCCGGCGCCAATCTCGTCTCCTTCGAGGAGACGGTGAAAGCGATGAACACCCTGCCCGTCCGCGGTGCGCGCGGCTGAGCACGTAGCAAGCCTTCTCTGCATTCGAATCGTTCGAGGAAAAATTCATGACCAGACATGCCATCGTGACCGGCGCGAGCCGCGGCATCGGACGCGCCATTGCGCTTGGCCTCGCCCAGCGCGGCTATCACCTCGCCCTCACGGACATCGCGGCGATGGAAAGCACGCTGCAGGAAACCGTCGCCAAGGTGAAGAAGCTCGGTGGCCAATGCGTGCCGGTGCTGGCGGATGTCAGGAAGCTCGAAGATTGCCAGCGTTCGGTTGCTGAAGCCGTTGCCGCCCTCGGTCATGTCGACGTGCTCGTCAACAATGCCGGCATCCTGCGCCTCGCCAGCATCGAAGAGACCACGCCGGAACATTGGGACCAGACTTTCGCCGTCAATGTTCGCGGCGTGTTCCAGATGACCCAGGCCATGGTGGCGCATATGAAGGAGCGCAAATACGGGCGCATCGTCAATATCGCCTCATTGGCCGCGCGCACCGGCGGCCCCGGTCAGTCGCACTATGCGGCGTCGAAATCCGCCGTGGTCGGCTTCACGCGGGTGTCGTCGATGGAATTCGGCGGCCACGGCATCACCGTGAACGCGGTCTGCCCCGGCATCATTTTGACAGAGATGGGGCGCAACAATCTGCGCGATCCCGAGCGCGTCACCTATTTCGAGAAGATCACCGATCTGCATCGGCTCGGCGAACCGGAAGACGTGGTCGGCCCGGTGGCATTCTTCGCCTCCGACGATTCCGCTTTCGTGACGGGGCAGGCCCTCAATGTCGATGGCGGCATCTTTTACAGCTAAGTTCACAGCAGACATATCAGGAGAGACACATGGCGACGTTCAAAGCTGTCCGGATCGACAAGGCCGACAAGGGCACCACGGCTGCAGTGGTGCAATTCGACGAAGCGGAGCTGATGGACGGTGACGTTACGGTCCGCGTCGAATGGTCGACGCTGAACTACAAAGATGGCCTGGCGCTGACCGGCAAATCGCCGGTGGTTCGGCGTTTCCCGATGATCGCCGGCATCGATTTCGCCGGCACGGTGGAGTCCTCCAGCAATCCGAACTGGAAAGCCGGCGACAAGGTGATCGGCAATGGCTGGGGCATGGGTGAGACTCATCTCGGCGCCTACGCTGAGAAGGCGCGCATCAAGGGTGACTGGCTGGTGCGGCTGCCGGATGGCATGAGCGCGCGCGATGCGATGGCAATCGGCACCGCCGGCTACACCGCGATGCTGTCGGTGCTGGCGCTGGAAAAGCACGGGCTGAAGCCGGCCGATGGTCCGGTGGTGGTCACCGGTGCCGCCGGCGGCGTCGGCTCGGTGGCGATCGCGGTGTTGTCGAAGCTCGGCTACCACGTCATCGCGTCCACCGGCCGCATGTCTGAAGAAGGTTACCTCAAGGGCCTTGGCGCTGCCGAGATCATCGATCGCAATGAACTCTCCGCGCCCGGCAAGCCGCTGGCCAAGGAGCGCTGGGCCGGTGGCATCGACAGCGTCGGCTCGACCACGCTGGCCAATCTGCTCGCGCAGACCAAGTATCGCGGCGCCATTGCAGCCTGCGGCCTGGCCGGCGGCATGGACCTGCCGTCGTCGGTGGCGCCGTTCATCCTGCGCGGCGTCTGTCTGCTCGGCATTGATTCGGTGATGTGCCCGATCGAGCTGCGCAAGCAGGCCTGGGCGCGGCTGGCCACCGATCTCGATGCGGCCAAGCTCGCCGATATCACTCAGGAGATTGCGCTCGATCAGGTGATCGAGGCCGGCGCCAAGGTGCTGGCCGGGCAGATCCGCGGACGCACCGTCGTGAAGATCGGCTGAACGCCCACGGCACAATATGCGTGAGCGGGGAAGCCGTGGCCGATCTTGGTCAGTCTTTCCCGCCGGCCCGTGGCCCGTCATGGATGCTGGGCACCATGGTCAGCGCCGCGCCGGCGACGCTGCCGGCTTCATAGGCGGTCATCGACACCATGCGGCCCTGGCTGCGCCGCGTCCTCAGCTTCAGATCGAGCTTGTCGAATTCGGCATCGACCACCGCGGTCTTCAGCACCACCAGCCCGCGCCCGGTGCTCTGATTGACCTGATCGCGGCTGGCCTTCATCTTCGTCAGCTTGTCGGCGATCGAGGCCACCATGCCCAATGCGAAAGAGGCATTTGCCAGATGGCGCTGCTGATGCCGGAACCTGGCATACTCGGCTGAGGCCTTGAAGCGTCCGAGTTCGGCACGCACCGCGCTGTCGATCAGCTCGGTCAGATAATGCGCGACCTCGACATCCGAGCGCAGGCCGAAGAACACATAGCTGCTCTCGCCGACGGCGTTCTTCTCACGCCAGACCCGGCAGTCGCAGAAATGTGCGATGGCACCGATGCAATCGTCGAGCGGAATGCGCTTCTTGCGACGGGTCTCGTATGCGCGCTGCTCGCACGGCGCCTCGCGCAGCTCGACATCGGTCAGGAACAGGTCATGGCGATCGAGCAGCTCGGCGACCTTGGCGGCAGCCGACAGCGCCTCGTCCTCGGTGCAGCCATTGCTCACCGTCTTGGCGCGCAACGCCTGGATGCGGATTTTCAGCTTATCGAGCGCGGCAAGGTCAGAGTGCTGGTTCACAGATCGGCACCCCCGCGCTGGCGTGGCGGAGAGAGTGGGATTCGAACCCACGGTACGGTTTCCCGCACACACGCTTTCCAAGCGTGCGCCTTAAGCCACTCGGCCATCTCTCCAGCGCGCCTCTCATGACGGCTGCACGACCGATTTGCAAGAGAGCGCGCCCGCGGATCGGCGCTTTTTCGCAATTATCTGGAAAATATGGAGATTTCGCCGCCTGCGGCCGCCGCGGTCGCGCGCCGGGGATGGCGCGACCGGCTCAATGCAGGCGCGACGTCAGTACGGCGGAGGCCACCGAATGCACCGGCCAGACCACCGGAGCGGCGCCGGGCACATTGTCGTTCTGCGCGGTGTCGTTAAGCGCATGGGCGTTCTGCAACGCGCCGACGAAGTCGCTGAACCACTCCTGAATGGTGCCGGCGCGGAGCTTGGCCATCATCGCCTCCCAGCGCATCCGGCGTTCCAGCAGCGGCATCGAGAATGCCGTGGCGATGGTGCGGGCCATGCCGTCGATGTCGTGCGGATTGACCAGCAGCGCGGTGTCGAGCTCGTTGGCCGCGCCGGCGAATTTCGACAGCACCAGCACACCGGGATCCACCGGATTTTGCGCGGCCACATACTCCTTGGCGACCAGGTTCATGCCGTCATGCAGCGGCGTCACGAGACCGACCTGCGCGGTGCGATACAGCCCCGCCAGCACGGTCTGGCTGAAGCCCTTGTTGAGATAGCGGATCGGCGTCCAGTCCACCTCGCCATGACGGCCGTTGACGTCGCTCACCAGCTTGGCGAGTTGGTTCTGCAGGTCGCCGTAAGCCTCGATATTGCCACGCGACAGCGTCGCGATCTGCAGCAGCGAGACGGAGCGCTTCAGCTGCGGCTGCGAGATCAACATACGATCGAACGCGGTGATGCGATTGACCAGACCTTTCGAATAATCAACGCGATCGACACCGATGGCCAGCTTCTCGCCATTCAGGCTGCGACGCAGACGCGACACGTCCGGATGCGACGAAGACTTCGCGGCGAAGGCGGCAAATTTTGCGGGATCGATTCCGATCGGGAACACCGCGCATTGCGATGCGCCATAACGTGACTGCACCGTGCCGGCGGCAACCTCAAGACCGAGATCAGATTCGACGTAGCAGAGAAAATTGTCGCGATCGCCATCGGTCTGGAAGCCGATGAGATCGTAAGCGAGCATCGCCTCGACCAGTTCGCGATGATGCGGCACGCCGCCGAAGATGTCGCGCGTCGGCCATGGCGTATGCAGGAAAAAACCGAGCGGTTGTTTCACACCGAGCGCGCGCAATTCGGCACCCAGTGCCAGAAAATGATAATCCTGAATCCAGAACGCCGTATCAGGCTTGCGGAACTTCAGCAGAGCGCGGGCGAAAAACGAATTCACCTCACGATAGGATTGATAATTGTCTTGCGTGGTGTGGATCAGATCGGTGCGGGAATGCAGCGCGGGCCATAGTGCCGAATTGGCAAAGCCCTCATAGTAGCCTTCGTAATGCGCGGCCGGCAAATCGAGCAAAGCCAATGCACCGGCGCCCAGGGCTTCAATTTCGGCGAAGGGCTCCTTTTGCGCTCCCTCGCGCAAACGTCCGGAGGAACCAACCCAGATCGCACCCGATCTTTCGACCACCGGAAGCAATGCGGCGGCAAGACCACCCGTCATCGGTTCATTTGCCGACGCGCGAGAGACGCGGTTTGAAACGACCACGAGATTCACAAGACTTCCTCCCGATACCACACATCAATAAACGTACGTTCATCAATATGGTTCCTCGCCTTTATTCCACCCGAATGAAACCAAATTCGGGCAGGCGGCGAGGAAACGGTGGATGGGATAATCGTCAGTGAAAACGACGCGATGTCTCAGCAAGTCGTACGACGTCTAGCAGTGTTCGCTAGCCGACCTTCGCATCGTCGAGCAGCCACCGTCCAAGCCACGCGCGCACGTCGCGCGGTTCGGCGAAATGCCCCGAGACGCCCTGCGCATGGCGGCCGACCGAGAAGGCGAGCCCACCCAGGCCGGGCATGATCGCGAAGACGCTCTCGTCGGTCACATCGTCGCCAAGAAAGATCGGCCGCTTCCCAACAAAAGGTTCGCGCTTCATCAACTCGATCACGCCGGTGGCCTTGGTAAATCCGGCCGGCTTGATCTCGCAGACGAACTTGCCGGGCAGCACTTCGATCGGCGCATTCGGCAGATCGGCACGGATCGCCGACACCGCGTCATAGATCGCCTTCTCCGCATGCGGCGCCAGCCGATAATGCAGCGCCAGCGAATAGCCCTTGTCCTCAAGCAGAATGCCGGGTGACAGTTTTGCAATCGCCGCCAGGCGCCGCTTCAGCTCCTTACCCATCGGCGGCGCACCGGCAGCAACGGAGTCGTTGTCGTTGGTCAAGCGCATCTCAGCGCCGTGGCCGCCGACGGCCGGAAATTGCATCGGCGCGAAGATCAGATCGAGATCGTTGACGGAGCGACCGGACACCAGCGCCAAAGCGCCGTTGGTGCGCTGCAGGAGTCGGGTCATGCTGGTGGCGAGATCAGGCGGCACCCACACTTCGCGCGGTGTCGGCGCCATGTCGAGCAACGTGCCATCGACATCGAGCAGCAATGCACATTCGCTGAGACGCGGCAGCTTGACGTCGGCATGATCGAACAGCGCGGCAGCGGCGGGCGGAGCGTCATTGACAGCAATTTCGGTGATTTTCTGCGGTGATGTCATGGTGTCGATTACTCCGTCGCGGCCAATGGCCGTGCAACTGATTCGAGCGGCTTGCGTTCCGCCGCGATGGCATAGCGCCAGCCGACGACCGCAGCGACGATCATCAGCATGGCACCAAGGAGATACCCAGCGAACACGCTGTTGCGCGAGCCGGTATCGATGAGCACTCCGAACAACGCCGGGCCGGCGATGCCGCCGACGCCTGTGCCGATGGCATAGAACAATGCAATCGCAAGCGCACGGACCTCGATCGGGAACGTCTCGCTCACGGTGAGATAGGCGGCGCTGGCGGCGGGCGAGGCAAAGAAGAAGATCACCATCCAGGCGATTGTCTGCGTCTGCGCACTCAGGACGCCGATCGAGAACAAATAGCCGGAGCCGGCCAGCAGGATGCCCGACATAGCGTAAGTGAAAGCGATCATGGTGCGACGGCCGAGCGTATCGAACAGCCGGCCGAGCAAAAGCGGTCCGAGGAAATTGCCGGCAGCGAATGGCAGCAAATACCATCCCACATGGCTGGAGGAAATGCCGTAGAAATCCGTCAGGATCAGGGCATAGGTGAAGAAGATCGCATTGTAGAAGAAGGCCTGCGCCGCCATCAGCACGAGCCCGACCAGCGAGCGCTGACGATACGACACCAGCAGCGTTTTGGCGACTTCCGCCAGCGGCGTATGGCTGCGCTGGGTCAGCTTGATTTTCGACAGCGATGCGATGACTTCAGGCGACGCCTTCTGCTGCGCGGCGCTTTCGATATCGCCGACGATCGCCTCGGCGCGCTCCGGCTGGCCATGGATCATCAGCCAGCGCGGGCTTTCCGGAATCCACATCCGCATCAACAACACCACAAGGCCGATGGCTGCGCCGGTGAAATAGGCAATGCGCCATCCATAATCCTGCGACACGACGGCGGGATCCAGCAGCACGATGGCACAGACCGCGCCGAGTGCAGCACCGAGCCAGAAACTGCCATTGATGACGAGATCGGTCCAGCCGCGATACCGAGCCGGCACCAGTTCCTGAATGGTCGAATTGATCGCCGTGTATTCGCCGCCGATCCCGGCCCCGGTGAGGAAGCGAAACAGCGCGTAGCTGGCCAAGCTCCACGAAAACGCGGTGGCCGCAGCCGCCGTAAGATACAGCGCCAGGGTAATGAAAAACAGTTTCTTGCGACCGATGCGGTCGGTCAGCCAACCGAAACCAAGCGCGCCCACCACAGCACCGGCAAGATAGGCGCTGCTGGCAATGCCGATGTCGATATTGCTGAATTTGAGGACCGGATCGTTTTTCAAAGCGCCCGATAATGCCCCAGCCAAGGTCACTTCGAGCCCGTCGAGGATCCAGGTGACGCCGAGTGCGGTCACCACTCTGGTATGGAATCCACTCCAGCGCAGATTGTCGAGACGCGCGGGAATGTCGGTCTCGATCACGCGCGCACCCTGCAGAGGCAAACCATCCGGCGCGACGGCCTGGGCTTTACTCATGTGCCCCAACTCCGAGGCGTCGCACGGGGGTGCTCGTTGCAAACATCTGACAGCCACTTCAACTGAAAAAGACCCGTTGCGGGCGCACGGGTTGCTTCGCTGAGGACATTTGAATGTCCGCAGAGAGCAACCGAAGCGCGGCGCGAAGGTTCCGGCGCGGCTCCGTCCCCCTGTGGCGCACAACATCCAATCGACTTGACAAACTCCGCTTTGCCACTGCTTATTGCGATTAGTTCGCATTAGCATTTGCAGACGGAACCCGGAGGCTGCGTGAGTTTGGGAAATTTGCCATTGGTGGCCGCGCTGTCTGGAGCCGCTTGCATCCTGGGGATGAGCGCGGGGCCCGCCCACGCGCAGGAGGCGTTGTCGGAGATCACCGTCTCGGCGGAGCGCGAAAAGCAGGAGGCGGGCGGGTTCCAATCTACCTCTACTCTCTCCGGTGAGGCGCTGCAGCGGGCTGCCAGCTCCTCCCTCGCCGACCTGCTGGCGACGCAGCCTGGGATCGCTGCCTCGACCTTCGCGCCGGGCGCCAGCCGTCCGAACATCCGCGGACTCGACGATTATCGCGTGCGCATCCAAGAAAACGGCGTCGGCAGTCAGGACGTTTCGGATTTCAGCCAGGACCACCAGGTTCCGGTCGATCCGCTCACCGCCGACAAGGTCGAGGTGATTCGCGGCCCCGCCACCCTGCGTTATGGCAATCAGGCGATCGGCGGCGTGGTCAGTGCGATCAACAATCGCATCCCGGAAGCGCTGGTGCCCGGTGGCTTTGCCGCCAAAATCAAGGGTGGCGGCGGATCGGTGGACAGCAGCGTCGATGGCGCCGCCAGCATCGATGCGTCGGGCGAGAATGTCGCCATTCATGTCGATGCGTTCGGCCGCCGCGCCGGCGATTATCGAATTCCCGGCGGTGGCGTGCAGGCCAATACGCGTCAGCAGTCCGAAGGCCAGGCCGTCGGTGGCTCGTATATCTTCGACGGCGGGTATATCGGCACAGCGATCCAGCACATCACCAGCCTCTACCATATCCCCGGCATCGCCGAATCCGCGGCGCGGACTCGGATCGATCTCGAACAGACCAAATGGACGACCAAAGGCGAATGGCGCGCACCGACCGAGCAGATCGCCGCGATCCGCTTCGCCATCGGCGTCAGCGACTACAAGCACAAGGAGCTGGCCATCGGCGCCGATGGCATCGACGGCCTGCAGAACACCATCACCAACAAGGAGATCGAGGGCCGGTTCGAACTCGATCATGCCGCGCTGGCGACGCCGCTGGGCGCACTCACCGGCAGTTGGGGCATCCAGGCCAGCAATCGAAAGCTCGGCACGGCGGGCGTGCTCGGCGGCCTGCTGGCGCCGACCAATACGGATGCGGTCGGCGGCTTCGCATTCGAACAGCTGCAACTCTCCGATACGCTGAAACTGCAAGCCGCCGAGCGCGTCGAAGCGCTGTCGGTGTCCGGCATGGCCGCAACATTTCCGGCCAATTTCCTGCCGCCGCCTGATGTATTCACTGAAACCGCAGCAACGCGAAACTTCGCGCCGATGAGCTTCAGTTTCGGCCTGCTGCAATCGCTGCCATGGGACATGGTGGCATCGTTCAATGCAAGCCGCACCCAGCGCGCGCCGGCAGCACCGGAGCTGTTCTCGCGCGGCTCCGACGGTGCATCGGGCACCTTCGTGATCGGCAATCCCGATCTCAAGATCGAGACGGCGGAATCGGTCGAACTCGGGTTGAAGCGCACTGCCGGCCAATTTCGGTTTGAGGCCAGCATCTATTACACGCGCTATCTCGATTTCATCACCAAGCAGCTCACCGGCAATTTCTGCACCGACGTGTTTGCGAGTTGCGGTGCAACAGGTCCGCTGCTGCAAGTCGCCTATGGCCAGCGCGACGCCAATTTCCGGGGTGCCGAGTTGATGGCGCAACTCGATGTCGCCTCTGTTCAAGGCGGGATGCTCGGCCTCGACGGTCAGTTCGACATCGTGCGCGCCACCTTCGCCGATGGCGGCAATGTCCCACGCATCGCACCGATGCGGCTCGGCGGCGGCATCTGGTGGCGCAGCGCGGAATGGTATGCGCGGCTCGGCCTGCTGCATGCATTCACGCAGGACGATATCGCCACCAACGAGACGCCGACCGATGGCTATAATCTGCTGAAGGCCGAGGTGAGCTATACGCACAGTTTCGCCAAAATCGATGGCGGCATGCGCGATATCACTTTTGGCGTGGTCGGCGACAATCTGCTCGACGAGCGCATCCGCAACCACATATCGTTCAAGAAGGCCGAGGTGTTGCAGCCCGGCCTTGGCGTCCGGTTGTTCACGGCCCTGCGATTCTGAGCCGTGATTTTGACCGCAGCGCCCATGGAATTGCTCCAGTCTCATGCGCAACGTGCCCTTGAGGGCGACATCGCCGGTGCCGGACGTTATGGTCCGACCCCTTCCGCCATTCGCAACGACCCACGGAATGCAGCTTCGATGACCGGCTCCCGCTTTCACTCCATCAGTCTGCCGGTGAACCTATCGCCTTGGGGCATGTTCCAGAATGCCGACATCGTGGTGAAGACCGTGATGATCGGTCTCGCCTGCGCTTCGCTGATGACGTGGACCGTGTGGCTCGCGAAGATCATCGAGCTGCGCCGTGAAATCGGCTTGGCCCGGCGCCGCCTTGTCTTGCTCGAAAGCGACACCACGCTGCGGCAGGTCGAGCGCGACAGCGCCGATGCGCATGATGCCGTGGCGCAATTAATCCACACCGCGGCGCGCGAGACCGAGCTCTCGCATGGCATCTTCGACGATGGCTTCAAGGAACGCATCGCGCTGCGGCTGGAGCGCGTCGAGGGCGCGATGGCACAGCGCATCGCGCGCGGCATCGGCATCGTCGCCACCATCGGCTCCACATCGCCGTTCATCGGCCTGTTCGGCACCGTCTGGGGCATCATGAACGCCTTTATCGGCATTTCCGAAACCAAGACCACCAATCTGGCCGT
>JAPLPC010000371.1:0-11580 GCA_026400425.1 Hyphomicrobiales bacterium
GATAGCCCGACGCGGTTTCAGCCGTGGTCTGATCCAGCAGGTTGAACAGGCGATCGAAGCCGATGGTGGAACGATAAAACGGGGTAAGATCATAGGTACGCATCAGATAGTCCTCCATGGAGCAACTGTTGAATAAACCCGCCCGCCATCGGGCCGGGCTTTCGTCACATGCAGCCTAGAGAGGCCTGCATGAAGCTGATATGGGAGGGGGGCCACGGCCTGCAAGGGGGCCTGATAAAATCTCTCCAAGGCCAGCAAGCCCTTGAAAATAATTCAGTTTACCAGGTCGGTGCCGTATGACGCTCGTCTCGATCCCCGCCAATCCGGTCCCCGAGGGGGCGACCTCGGGCACGATCAGGACGGCCGACGGCATTGACCTGCGCTTCGCGCGCTGGGCGCCGTCAGCCGGCCACAAGGGCACGGTCTGCGTGTTCACCGGCCGCGGCGAATACATCGAAAAGTATTTCGAGACGGTGCGCGACCTGCGCGACCGCGGCTTTGCAGTGGCGATGATCGACTGGCGCGGCCAGGGCCATTCGGCGCGCCGGCTGCGCGATGCGCGCAAAGGCTATGTGCGGAATTTTGCGGATTTCGAGATCGACGTCGAAACCTTCGTGAAGCAGGTGGTGATGCCGGATTGCCCACCGCCCTATTATGCGCTGGCGCATTCCATGGGCGGCGCGGTGATGCTGCGCGTCGCGCATTCCGGCAAGCGGTGGTTCGATCGCATGGTGCTGTCGGCGCCGATGATCGATTTGCCCGGCCGCTCGACCTCGCTGCCGGCGCGGTTGCTGCTGCGGTTCATGCGCTGGACCGGGCAGGGCGGCAACTACATTCCGGGCGGCAATGGCGAACTGGTCGGCACTTCGTCCTTCCCGGACAACAAGCTGACATCGGACCCGGTGCGCTATGCGCGCAACGCTGCGATCCTCGAAGAGGATCCGACACTCGGCATCGGTGCACCGACCATCGCCTGGGCCGACTCCGCGATCCGCGCCATGCATGGTTTTCGCGCGGCGCGTTACCCGCTCGAGATCCGCCAACCGATCCTGATGCTGGCCGCGAGTCACGATCAGGTGGTGTCCACACCGGCGATCGAGGAATTCGCCTATCACCTGCGCGCCGGGTCGCATCTCGTCATCGCCGGCGCGCGTCACGAGATTCTGCAGGAGCAGGATCGCTATCGTGAGCAATTCTGGGCGGCGTTCGATGCGTTCGTGCCGGGGACGCCGTTGTTCAAATGAGAGTTTCGTCATTGCGAGCGCAGCGAAGCAATCCAGAAGCCACAAGCAAAGACTGGATTGCTTCGTCGCAATTGCTCCTCGCAAAGACGCGTGAGGAGTGACCTTCATGCTCGGCATTCACGATATCTGGCTGTTCGTTCTCTCCGGCCTGTTGCTCAACATCACGCCGGGGCCGGATACCGCCTATATCATCGGCCGCAGCGTGCAGATCGGATGGCGCGGCGGCGTAGCGGCGGCGCTGGGGATCGGGGCGGGGTGTCTGGTTCACGTCGCTGCGGCGGCGATCGGATTGTCGGCGCTGCTGGCTGCATCGTCGGTCGCGTTCACCGCCGTCAAATGGCTCGGCGCGGCGTATCTGATTTACACGGGCATCCAGATGCTGCGCACGCGCCCGTCCGCCGAAACGATCGGCGAGGCAGGCGTTAAACCTGCCATCAGTTTGTCCCAGGTATTCTGGCAGGGCGTCTTCACCAACGCACTGAACCCGAAGGTGGCGCTGTTCTTTCTGGCCTTCCTGCCGCAATTCGTCGATGCGGATGCGCCTCACAAGGCGCTGGCTTTCATCCTGCTCGGCATGATGTTCATCGGCACCGGCACAGTGTGGTGTCTTTGGGTTGCCGTGTTTGCGGCGAGAGCTGCGCGGCGCGTGCGGCAATCGGGGCCGGCGCTAATCTGGATCAACCGCGCGCTGGGTGGTGTGTTCATCTATCTCGGCATTCGCGTCGCACTCTTGGATGCGCGGTAGCGCTTACTTCATCACAGCCAGCGTCGCGCTGACCGCAAGATAAATTCCGAGCAGCAACATCGCGATCAGGAACCAGCGGCGGAATTGCTCCGGCGCCATCCGGTCGCGCACCGCCTGGCCGAGAAACATGCCGGCGAACGCTGTGATCATGGCGATGACGCCAGGCACTGCGGTCGCGGCGTTGAGCAGGCCGGCACTGGTGAGGTTGAAGGCCCCAGCTCGTTCTTCTCCATGCCGATCGACTGCATGAAGGGCATCGATGGAATCACCTGTACGCCCGTCGCAGCCGAGACCACGCCGGTGATCGCGCCGACAATGCCGCCAACCCATTTTTCGTCCCTCGGCGCGGTCTTGAACTGGAATTTCACCAGCGTCACCACGGCATAGACCACCAGCAGCACGCCGAGAATAATGGCGCCGTATTTCGCATAGGGCCCGGTCATCAGGCCGCCGCTGAGCCAGATCGCGATGGCGGTGGTGAGCAGCAGAGGCCACAGCCGACGGATGATGTCGCGCAGATAGGGGCCGGCGAGGGTCTGCCAGATATTGGTGACGATGGCGGGCACGATGACGATGGTCAGCGCCTGCACTGGAGTCATCGTCGTGGCGAGCAGGCCCATCGAGACGGTGGGGAGGCCGAGGCCGATGACGCCTTTGACGAAACCGGCCAGTGCGAACACGACGGCGATCAGGATGAGCATGGTGTCGATCATGGTGCGGCACATTGACCGATCTCCGTGTTCGGCACAATCTGCAGGATACGGAGCATGCCTTCGGATGTAGCGAAGGCTGGAGGTGGCTGATGCATTTCGATCTGGTGGATCTCCGGCTGTTCGTTGCGGTGGCCGAGGCGCGCAGCATCACCGGCGGCGCAGCGGCCGCGCATCTGGCGCTGGCTTCGGCGAGCGCCCGCATTCAGGGATTGGAAGCGGCGGTCGGCATCGCATTGCTGAAGCGCGGCCGGCGCGGCGTCACGCTGACGGCCGCGGGAGAAAGCCTGCTGGGTCATGCCCGCGTGGTGTTGCACGATGTGGAGGCCCTGCGGAGCGAGATGGCGGCCTATGCCAGCGGAAACAAAGCCAGCATCGTGTTGCTGGCCAATACCGTGGGACTGTCCGAGCATTTGCCGAAGGCATTGGCGGCGTTTCTGCGCGAGCATCCGCAAGTGAGTCTGGAGGCGGAGGAGCGCGAGAGCGCCGACATCGCCCAGGCCATTGCCGCAGGCAGCGCCGACCTCGGCTTTGCAGCCGAGCACACGCTGCCGGATACGCTCGAGCGCTTCATCTTCAGCGAAGATCGGCTGGTGCTGGTGACCGACCAGCGCAGCGATCTGGCGTCGCGCCGGTCGATCGATTTCCGCGATGTCGTGGATCGTGATTTCATCGGGCTGACCAACGCGACGGCGTTGCAGAGTCATGTCGGCAAATACGCGGCCCGGTTGGGGGCACGGCTGAAATACCGCGCCCAGATGCGGGATTTCGATGCCATGTGCCAGATGGTGACGGCGCGTGTGGGCGTCGCCATCATGCCGGAAGTGGCGGCGCGGCGTTGTGCCCGGACGATGCCGATCGCGCTGGTGCGTATCCGCGACAGCTGGGCCAATCGCAAACTGGCGATCTGCTTCCGCGATCTGACGACGATGTCGCGTCCGGCGCAGCAACTGGTCGCGCATCTGCGCCTTGCGGCGCGGGGGTGATCTCAGGGATTGAGCAGTTTCATCGCGGCCGCATGCACGCGCGGGTCGCCAGCGGCGATGATCTTGCCGCCGTTCTGGGCCGGTTGGCCGTCCCAGGTGGTGACCACCCCGCCGGCGCCGGTGACGATCGGGATCAAGGCGGCGATGTCGTAAGGCTTCAGATCGGTTTCGATGACGAGATCGAGGTGACCGGCGGCAAGCATGCAATAGGAATAGCAATCGCCACCATAGCGCGACAGCCGGACGTGCTGCTCGACGCCCTGGAAGGTCGCGCGATCGGTCTCGTTCATCAGCAACGGGCTGGTGGTGAACAAAACGGCCTTGTCGAGCGAATCGCAGCGGCGCGTGGTCAATCTGCGGGTGCTGCCGGCGGCGCCCTGGTAACGCGCCGAACCGTTGTCGCCGGAAAAACGCTCGCCGATATAGGGCTGGTGCATCATGCCATAGACCGGCGTGCCCCTGTGCAGCAGCGCGATCAGGGTGCCCCAGGTCGGGAAGCCCGAGATGAAAGACTTGGTGCCGTCGATCGGGTCGAGCACCCAGACATATTCGGCATCCTCACGCTCGCTGCCGAACTCCTCGCCGACGATGCCGTGCTGGGGGAAACTCTGCTTGATCAGGCGGCGCATCACCGCCTCGGCGCCGCGGTCGGCTTCGGTGACCGGATCGAAATCGCCGGCCTTCTTGTTGTCGATGCTGAGCGATGTCCGGAAGTACGGCAGGATGGTCTCACCCGACGCAGTGGCGAGGCGGCCGGTGAAAGCGGTGAAATCGATGACCGTCACGGCAGGATCCTTTGCGCAGAGGGTTGGCGGCTGACGTCATCAACCTATATCGCGGCTGAGGGCGGGCTGCCTATGCGAGCCGCGCATTTGCCCACCGGCGCCTGATCTTGCGCGAACCGCGCAGGTATTCGCCTGCGCAGTGTGAGCAATCCAACGCGGGTCGGTGGATGACTTCAAGGATCAGAATTTGGCCCTAAGAGTGAACTCATGTTCATTTATGCGCTGCGGCAAAATAACGAGCGCTTTCTTTAAGTGCTTGATTCTAAATAATTTTGCTGTGACACGCATGCTTGAACGGTGAAAACGCCCTGCATTTTTTGCATGAGAAATCGGTCGAAAACTCTTGCACTTCATCGTCTCGGAATGCATATTGTTGCGGTGCGGTAGCGCTCTGCGCTATCGCTGCCCTCCTTGGGCGTTTCCTCCCTAGACTTGGGCCGCTTGCTTTCGCAAGTGGCCCTTTTTTCCGTCTGGATGGATTGGAGCGCGTGGTGATCGGCGCATATGGCGGGCTGAGCTTGGTCGCCGATGTAAGAGCTGGACCCACGGTAGCGGCTCGATCGCCGCGGGCAGTGCGATCGCACGGCGGATCCCCGAAGGGACCGCCGGGATCAACCTTCGATTATTTCAGCGATCCGTTGATGTCCGTGAACTTCCCGTTCAGGTTGGTGCCGAGCCCGTTAACGACGGCAATGATGGCCAGCGAAATGCCGGCTGCGATCAGGCCGTATTCGATGGCTGTCGCGCCCGATTCATCGGCCGCAAACCGCTTTAAAACGCTCTTTAGTTTGATCATTTTCCCTGCCCTTTGTGCTGCGGATTGTTTCCGCCATGGGTAGGATGGT
This sequence comes from Hyphomicrobiales bacterium, assembly GCA_026400425.1. Classification (GTDB taxonomy): domain Bacteria; phylum Pseudomonadota; class Alphaproteobacteria; order Rhizobiales; family Xanthobacteraceae; genus Tardiphaga. The sequence goes on from JAPLPC010000371.1 coordinate 5,316, forward strand.
GGCATGTATCTAAGGTTGTATGAATCCCGCCGGTAAAAACGTGGGGTATCGCGGTTTTTTCATCGCTCTCCCCCGCACCGCGGCTCGCTGTGGCCGAGCCAGCTTCCAGCCGGCAATGCGCAGCGGCTATTCGGCCGCCGCTTGAAATGGTCCGAGCAGCCCGAGCGGAATTCCGATCAGCGCATCCGCCAGAACCGTGAAGTCTTGGGCGATCTGCTCGAAGCGAGCCGTCCGTTCGCGTTTGCGCTCGTCCATGTAGATCGATCGGTTCAGCTCGATCTGGACGGCGTGCAGGCCGCTGGCGGGATTGCCGTAATGTTCGGTGATGAAGCCGCCGGCATAGGGCTTGTTGCGGCCGATCGAATAGCCCAGCCGCTGATAGGTGTCTTCCACCGTATCGGTAAGCAGACCGGCGCAGCTGGTGCCATAGCGATCGCCGATCACCACGTCGGGCCGGCGCGGCTCTTCACGGGCGATACCGATGGACGGCATCGAATGGCAATCGACCAGAATGGCCGTGCCGAAGGTCTGATAGGCTTTGTTGACCAGGCGGCGCAGAGCACGGTGATAGGGTTTGTACAGGCTCTCGATGCGGACGATGGCGTCGTCCACGTTGAGCCGCTCGCGATAGATCTCCTGACCGTCGCCGACGACCCGGGGAATGGTGCCGAGACCGCCGGCAACACGCATCGATCTCGTATTGGCGAAGCTCGGAAGCCGACCTGCGAACATCCGGGGGTCGAGTTCGTAGGGCTCGCGATTGACGTCCACATAGGAGCGCGGAAAGTTCACCCGCATCACCGGGAAGCCGCGATCGGACAGGCTGCCGATCAGTTCGTCCATGAACGAGTCTTCGGAACGACGCAGCGCGGCGATGTCGATTCGCGACGCCGCGAGGAACTCGGCCGGGTAGACCGTGCCGGAATGGGGCGAGTTGAAAATGATCGGCGCCCGCCACCGGGACGGTTCGACGATTTCGAAAGGGGGCGACAGCTCACCGTCGGATTGGATCATCGTCGCGTTTCGTCCCTGCAGGCGAATTCTTGGACAGCAGTCTGGCAGAAAGCCAGCGATTTGCGAGGAGGCATTGTCGGGATCGTCGGGTGGTTACGCAATGGGGATGGCTCCGGCGTGCCAGTTTTGCCATCGGCGCCCGCAAAGACCTTCTGTTGCTCTGCAGCGCGTTCCGGCGCACCATCATGGCACAGTTATCCACACGGTCGCCGCGTAACCTTCACCTGAAATTTACCAACCGTCGGGCTTAGTAGGGTCAGGCATTCCTCACTCGGGTTCAACGTCTCAACGCCATGCACAAGATCCTTCTCGCCGAAGACGATAACGACATGCGCCGGTTCCTGGTGAAGGCGCTGGAAAACGCCGGTTTCCAGGTGTCGCACCATGACAACGGGATGTCAGCCTATCAGCGGCTGCGCGAAGAGCCCTTCGAAATGCTCCTGACCGACATCGTGATGCCGGAAATGGACGGCATCGAGCTGGCCAGGCGCGCCAGTGAGCTCGATCCGGACATCAAGATCATGTTCATCACCGGTTTCGCCGCCGTGGCGCTGAATTCCGACTCCGAAGCGCCCAAGAACGCCAAGGTGCTGTCCAAGCCGGTGCACCTGCGTGAATTGGTCAGCGAAGTGAACAAGATGCTGGCGGCCTGAGAAAATCGGTTTTTCTCACGATCGGTCATAAATGACGCTCCGGCATCCTTGCCTCGCCGGAGCCGACCCGTTATAGACCGCCTACCCGTAACGACCGGTACTTAGGGCGCGTAGCTCAGCGGGAGAGCACTTCCTTGACATGGAAGGGGTCACAGGTTCGATCCCTGTCGCGCCCACCATCTGCATAAGCGGATGGTTTTGCTGAGATTATCCCCGTCCGCCGGGTCTCACACATCGACGTCCTCTGCTGGTTTCCAGGCAGTTCCAAAGTGTGGCATTCATGGCACCAGTACGAACGTCGCATGCGTTGCCGATCGCCGGATGCGATAAGGCATTTGCTTAATCGCAAACGCGTGATATCGCTTTGTCCAGTTCAAAGGGAAAACTCAAGATGGCTATCGGCACAGTTAAGTGGTTCAACAGCACCAAGGGCTTCGGTTTCATCGCGCCAGAAGAAGGCGGCGCGGACGTGTTCGTTCACATCAGCGCAGTTGAACGCGCTGGCCTCGGAACGCTGAACGAAAACCAGAAGATCAGCTACGAGATCGTTGCCGACCGCCGTTCGGGCAAGTCGTCGGCCGACAATCTCCGCGCGATGTAAGCGACAAGCTTACAATCATACAAACGGCTGCACCGTTTTATGAAAGCCCGCCCTAACCGGCGGGTTTTTTCTTTTGTAGACCGTGGCCCCGCGACCGGCCTGCGGGATGGCTCAGGCGCATCGCTGGAGCCACCCTCCCGCATGGGAAGCGACGGGCCGCATCGCCTCGCTCAATCGGTCCGACCCGCTGTCCTTTCGCCGACGGTCGACTTTTCTCCCATGCGCAGGGGGATGGAGGCGCTGTTCCATTGTCGGTCGTTTTTGCAGGGCGAGTCGGCTATAGCTGTTCTGTCACAAAGGGTTCGACCAGAAGGCTATGGCAACCAAGTCTCGACCCGTCATCGGCGTCATCGGCAACACTTACCGGATCGAGAACAGATTTTCGGTCCAGGCGGCCGGGGAAAACAATCTGCGCGCTGTCGCAGAGGTGGCCGGTGCGCTGCCCCTGATGTTTGCCGGCGCGCCTGATATCACCGATATCGGGGACGTCCTCGATATCGTCGATGGCGTCCTGCTCACCGGTGCCCGCGCCAATGTCCATCCGACCCGGTTCGGCATGCCCCCCTGCGTGCGCCACGAGCCGTATGACAACGGACGCGACGAAGTCGCGCTCGCTTTGGTCGAGGCCTGCGTCGCGCGCGGCGTGCCGATCTTCGGCATTTGCCGCGGACTGCAGGAAATGAACGTGGCCTTCGGCGGCACCTTGCATCCGGAAATTCGCGAACTGCCGGGCCGCATCAATCATCGCATGCCGCGTCTGGAGAATGGCGAGATCCATCCCGACCCGGCGGTGGTGTTCGCCGATCGTCATCAAGTACGGCTGACCAGCAACGGGACTTTTGCCAGCCTGCTCCAGCGCGAGACCATCATGGTCAATTCGCTGCACGGGCAGGGCATCGAAATCCCCGGCGAGCGGGTGGTGATCGAGGGGATCGCCGAGGACGGAACTATCGAAGCCATTCGCATCGCGGATGCGCCCGGCTTCGCGCTCGGCGTCCAATGGCACGCCGAATACGATCCACAGATCAATCCGATCAACCGGGCGCTGTTTCTGGCTTTCGGCGCGGCTGTCGCGGCGCAAAAGCGACGGCGCGAGGCGGGCATCGCAACGCCGGCCTGACCTTCGTACAGCGTCGTCATTCTGCCGCGATACATCATTTGTAGCGGGCGGATCGCGCGAACAAACGACACGCTCGAACGTCTCCTCTCCACGCTCGCTTGGCCGATCCGTCGCGGTCGCAGGGCATTTGCGTTTGGCCCCGTTTGTGCAAGCATGAAGGGCGGACATGCGGCCGTGCTCGGCGGGAGCGCTGGCGACGTGAGACCGAAATTTCAGGAGAGGGACAATGAAACGATTTTTGCTATTGGGGCCAATGCTATTCGGGTCAGCGATCGCCGCGGCCTTCGTGACCCAGGCCGGTGCGCAGGAGCTGACCGGTACGCTCAAAAAGATCAAGGACACCGGCGCGATCACGATCGGCTTCCGCGATTCCTCGGTCCCGTTTTCCTATCTCGATGACAACCAGAAGCCCGTCGGCTTCGCCATGGACATCTGCTACAAGATCGTCGAGGCCGTCAAAAAAGAGCTGAAGAACGACAAGATCGAAGTGAAGCTCAATCCGGTCACCTCGGCGACGCGCATTCCATTGATTGCCAATGGCACCGTGGATCTCGAATGTGGCTCCACCACGAATAACGTGGACCGCCAGAAGCAGGTCGGGTTCACTAACACCCACTTCCTCACCGCCAGCCGCTTCGTGTCCAAGAAGAGCGCCAAGCTCGAAAAGATCGACGATCTCAAGGGCAAGACGGTGGTCTCGACCTCCGGCACCACGAATATCAAGCAGCTCAACGAAGCCAATGCAGCCCGCAATCTCGGCATCAATATCGTGCCGGCCAAGGACCATGCCGAGGCATTCCTGATGGTCGAAACCGACCGTGCTGCGGCTTTCGTCATGGATGACATCCTGCTGGCTTCGCTCGCTGCCGGTGCCCGCGATCCCAATGCCTATGTGATCTCGAAGGACGCTTTCTCGAAGCCGGAGCCATATGGAATCATGCTGCGCAAGGGCGACGACGCCTTCAAGAAGGTCGCCGACACGGCCACGGCCGAGCTCTACAAGAGCCCCGAGGGCGCCAAGCTGTATGACAAGTGGTTCATGCAGAAAATCCCGCCGAAGGGCCTGAATCTCAACGTCCCGATGGGCCCTGAGCAGACCAAGGCCTTCGCCAAGCCGTCGGATTCGCCCGACCCCGACGCGTATCTGTAAGTAACGCGACCGAATTCGTCATGCGCGGGCTGTCCCGCGCATGACGTCTTTAGCTGGGACGGAAACGACCGGACGAGACCGCGAGGTGCGATGGCCCGGCCATTGCATGCGTTACGGATGAGGATGCCGCAAGGCAGCGCGTGGGGGTGACGTGTGAACTATAACTGGAACTGGGGAATCTTCTGGGATCAGACCCCGGATGCCGCCGGGACATACTTCACGTCACTGATGAGTGGACTGCAGGTCACGGTGCTGCTTGCGCTCGTCGCGTGGGTGATCGCATTCATACTCGGCTCGGTGATCGGCATCATGCGGACATTGCCGTCGCGCTGGCCGGTGGCGATCGGCAATGCCTATATCGAACTGTTTCGCAACATCCCGCTGCTGGTGCAGCTGTTCATCTGGTTCTTCGTAGTGCCCGAACTGCTGCCGGGCGAGCTCGGCATCTGGGTCAAGCAGTTGCGCAATGGCCCCTTCATCGCCGCCATGCTGGGCATTGGCTTCTACATGTCGTCACGCGTCGCCGGGCAAGTCACCGCCGGCATCAATGCGCTGCCCAAGGGGCAGCGGATGGCCGGCACCGCCATCGGCCTCACCACCTGGCAGACCTACCGCTATATCCTGCTGCCGCTGGCCTATCGCATCATCTTCCCGCCGCTGACCTCGGAATTTCTGAACACGATCAAGAACACGGCGCCGGCGCTGACCATCGGCGTGCTCGAACTCACCGCGCAGGCGCGGTCGATGCAGGAATTCTCGTTTCAGGTGTTCGAGGCGTTTACGGCTGCGGCGGGCATGTATCTGCTGCTGAGCGCTGTCGTGACGATCGGCATGCGGCTGATCGAGAAACGGCTGGTCATCCCCGGCTTCAGCATGGGGAAATAAGCGATGTTCAGCACATTCGATTTCGACGTCATCTGGCGCAGTCTTCCCTACCTGTTCTATCAGGGCATGGTGTTCACGCTGACGCTCACGGTCATCGCGACCGTGTTCGGTCTGATCCTCGGCACGTTCATCGCCATGATGCGGCTGTCGTCGAATGCGGTGCTGTCCGGCATCGCTGCCAGCTACGTCAATCTGATGCGATCGCTGCCGCTGGTGCTGGTCATCTTCCTGTTCTATTTCCTCAGCCCCTATATCGGGCAATGGATCATCGGCGCCGATCGGCCGGTGCAGGTCGGCGCCTATACCTCGACCATCATCACCTTCACGCTGTTCGAAGCCGCCTATTTCGCCGAGATCATGCGCGCAGGCATCCAGTCGGTGCCACGCGGACAAGTCTCCGCCGGCTATGCGATCGGCTTCAACTATCGTGAAGTGATGCGCTACGTCGTGTTGCCGCAGGCGTTCCGCAACATGTTGCCGGTGATCTTCACTCAGACCATCGTGCTGTTCCAGGACACATCGCTGGTCTACGTGCTGTCGATCACGGATTTTCTCGGTGCAGCCTCCAAGGTGGCGCAACGTGACGGCCGACTCACCGAAATGTATCTGTTCGCCGCCGTGGTTTATTTCGTGATCAGCTTCACAGCATCGTTCTTCGTGAAGCGCTTGCAGAAGCGCATCAGCATCATCCGCTAGCCAGTACGGTTGTCCCCATGCCCATGATCACCCTCGACAAAGTCAGCAAGTGGTACAATCCGCAGTTTCAGGTGCTGAAGAACTGTACCACCCATGTGGAGAAGGGCGAGGTCGTGGTGGTCTGCGGCCCGTCCGGTTCGGGCAAA
>JAPLPC010000371.1:11648-14434 GCA_026400425.1 Hyphomicrobiales bacterium
CATCACCGTCGATGGCCTCGACGTCACCAAGATGAAGAAGGACCTGCCGAAGCTGAGGTCGCGGGTCGGCATGGTGTTTCAGCACTTTGAGCTGTTTCCGCATCTGAAGATCGTCGAGAATCTCTGCCTCGGCCAGACCATCGTGCTCGGTCGCAAGGAAGAGGCCGCGCGCAACAAGGCGATGGCGATGCTGGAGCGCGTCGGCCTCACGGCGCATGCCGAGAAGTATCCCGGCCAGCTGTCAGGTGGACAGCAGCAGCGCGTCGCGATTGCGCGTGCGCTGGTGATGGATCCGATCTGCATGCTGTTCGACGAGCCGACGTCGGCGCTCGATCCGGAGATGATCAACGAGGTGCTCGACGTCATGGTCGAACTCGCCAGGGAAGGCATGACCATGATGGTGGTCACCCATGAAATGGGTTTCGCGAGGAAGGTCGCGAACCGCGTCATCTTCATGGATGCCGGCGAGATCGTCGAGGACGCGCAGAAGGACGACTTCTTCGGTCATCCGCGCAGCGACCGCGCGCAGCAATTCCTGTCGAAAATTCTGTCACATTGAGACTGTTTGATAGTCACTCCGTTGCATGAACTTTGTGCAGCAAGACGCGTGCATTGCAACGCGGCAATTAACGATTGTGTCAGAAATCCAGTGGTACTTATCAACCTGCAAGAACGGTCCCGCGCGGTTCGCGGCTGATACCTGAACCTCTCAAGGTCACGTTCGCGCGGCAGCAGAACTCCCTTGCTGCTTATCATCTCTGTCCCAGCGTCTCGGGCGATGCCGCCTTCAGCCGTGCAGGCCTCGTCTGCGCGTGGATCGGCACGTGCCGATCATGGAAGTCAATGTCATGGTCAAGATCAATCGCCTCGGCAACAAACTTGGTTTGGCCGGATTGATTGGCATCCTGTTGTCCGTCGGCGTGCTCGGCAACCAGATGCATACGGAAACAGAGATCTCCGATGCCAATCATCGGGCTGACGTCCAGCAACAGATCGCCGACGGTGCCCGTGACGCCGATGCGCTGATGCGCAGCATGCAGGCCGCCACCCAGGGCCTGCGCATCGCGATCACGACACCCGACATGGACAAGAACATCGCCGAGGTCAGAGCGGCGAAAACTGCGCAGGATAGGATTCTGGACAGCAACATCGCCGCCGCCCTACGGCAGGAAAATCGCGATAATTTCGCCAAGATCAAAACGCTGACTGCGTCTTACGTGTCTGCAGCCGACGAGATCGCCGTGCTGCAGAAGAAGCTTCTCGATCTCTATCGTACGCGCAATGTCGCGGCGCTCGACTGGAGCCGGCATCTCGAGCAGATGCGGCTCACCACGGCCGTGAACCAGGCGAGCAGCTGGGCCGATGTCGATCGTCAGCTCACCATCGCCGATAACGCCGTCAACGCCGTGCAGGCCGCCGCCTGGCGCTATGCCTCGCTGAACGAGATCGTTCAAAAGGGCATGATCGTCAGCAAGGCGAAGGCGCTGAACGATGCCCTCGCCAAGGCCAGCGTGATCGAAGACAGCGAACTCGTTCAGAACGGGCTGACACTGCTCAGCGCCGACATGCGAAAGTTCATGGCGGCAACCGACGAAGCCATCCAGGTCAATGACCAGAAAACCGATATCGTTCGCAAGAAGTTGACGCCGCTCGCCGTGTCGGCCGGCGATCTGGCGTCAACGGCTGTTACGAATGCGAAAACGGCGGTCGCCGAAGCCCGCGACCAGGCAGCTGCGACGATGGTTCGTTCCGGCTTGATCAATTTGGCGCTGGGCGTTGGCGTCGTTGCTGTGCTGATCGGATCGATGGTGTTCAGCTTCTTCGGCGTGGCCCGGCCGATGACCCGACTCAACACCGCCATGGGGCGCATGGCCGCCGGCGAGCTGGACGTGGTGATGCCCGGCGCCCGGCGCGGCGACGAGATCGGCGACATCGCCAAGACGGTCTCGGTGATCCGTGACAATGCCGAGCGCAAGGCCCGCGACGAAGCCGGCGCGCGCATCGACCTGGACAATCAGGCAGCAGCCGCACGCCGGCGCGAAATGGCAGATCTTGCGGACGGCTTCGAGCGCGCCGTCGGCAACATCGTGGATAACGTCTCGTCGGCGTCGGCGCAGCTGGAGCAGTCGGCGGGTGGCCTGACGGCGACGGCCGAGCAAGCCAAGCAGCTCACCGTTGCAGTCGCCAATGCCTCCGACGAGGCATCGGGCAATGTCCAGGCCGTGGCCTCATCGACCGAGGAAATGTCGTCCTCGATCAACGAGATCGGCCGCCAGGTGCAGGAATCGGCCGGGATCGCTCAATCGGCGGTTCAACAGGCGAATCAGACCAATGAGCGCGTCGCGGATCTGGCCAAGGCGGCCGCCCGCATCGGCGACGTGGTTGAATTGATCAATACGATCGCCGGCCAGACCAATCTTCTGGCCCTGAATGCGACCATCGAAGCCGCCCGTGCCGGCGATGCCGGCCGCGGCTTTGCCATCGTCGCGTCGGAGGTGAAGGCGCTGGCTTTGCAGACCGCCAGCGCAACCAGCGAAATCTCGCAGCAGATATCGGGCATCCAGTCGGCGACACGCGACTCGGTGGATGCGATCGCGGAGATCGGCAACACCATCGGTCGCATGTCCGAGATCGCCTCGACCATTGCGTCCGCCGTCGAACAACAGGGCGCGGCGACCCAGGAGATCGCGCGCAATGTCCAGCAGGCCGCCCAGGGCACCGTGCAGGTGAGCGCCAACATCGCCGACGTTCAGCGTGGCGCGACGGCGACCGGCTCGGCGTTATCC
>JAPLPC010000120.1 GCA_026400425.1 Hyphomicrobiales bacterium
TACCCGCCGCATGGAAACGCCGCTCCAGCTCGGAGCGGCGTTTTTCATTGGAATCTTGGCTCAACAGCCTGTTTTTAAATTGAACTTTAACGACCTGTCCCCGACCAACGTTCAGGCAGAGAAACTGTCAGGGGTTGGGAGACATTTGTGCAGAGGATTCGGCCGAGTAGCGCCGCGCCAATACCAGCACGGAAATCGGCGCCCCGTATGGGCACCGTGATCGTTCGATTTGTGGGATTGCTTGTTGTCGCGGTTGCCCTGATGGCATTTGCCTGGAGCCGCTGACATCTGCAGCGGCTCGGTCCGCGTCAGGCAAATCGTCTTGCATTGCATGTGTAAACAGCGACGGCTCACTCAGTGAGCGAGCCCATCTGCGATCAATCGCTAATTGCGACCGTGTTGTCCAGCGTGTAGGCGCCGTCCACATAGCCCTTCACGACCATGCATGTGCCGAACATCACCGCGAGCGTGATGCTCGCAAAAATGAATCCGACGAATTTCAAACCGGCGCGATCAGCCATCGTAGTCCCCAGCATCCTTAAGAAGTCGTTGTGCGTCTGTCGCACATCACGCTCACAAAGTTCAAAACACATTAACGTCGCGCAGGTTCCAATAGCAAAATTGGATTGGGTTAATGGCCGGCGCTACGCTGTGGCAGGAATACTATGCCCAGGAAGGAGTACACCTCCTCGCCCCGCTGGTTAACGGCGATATTCGATACCCCAACCAGGCTTCGATGCTGTGGGACGCGCCGATACGACCTCGCTGGAATAACGCAACGTATCGCCGGCAAGCACGGGCTTCAGCCAGCGCAGATCGCGGAAACCGGGCGAAGGTCCGCCGGTGCCGAATTCTTCCCCACGCGCTTCGGCTTCCTGGCGCGCACGAACGCCATCGGCCACGAGCAGCTTCATGCAAACCGAAGCAACATGCCAACCTGATGCAGCAAGACCGCCGAACAATGAATTGCGGCCGGCTTCCTCATCGAGATGGAATGGCTGCGGATCGAATTCGCGCGCGAAGATCTTGATCGCATCCGCCGTGAAAGTGAAGGTGCCGAGATCGCGCCGACGGCCGACGTTCATGTCTTCCAGAAAAGGCATGTCAGTTGTGCTCCGCAGCCGCGTTCGGCGCTCGACCGATCATGATCGGGACGGTCATGTCGGACACGGCCTGCCCCGTGGCGTTGCGCATGCGGCCGCGAAACGTCACCAGGCCCATGGTCGGACGAGACTGCGACACGCGCTTATCCAGTACCTCGACTTCGAGCGTCAGCTCATCGCCCGGGCGAAACGGCCTCAGCCACTTCATCTCGGTGACGCCTGGAGATCCCATGGACGCCGTTTGATGCAGAAAGCCGTCATAGATCATCCGCATCATCAGCGAGCACATGTGCCAGCCCGAGCCTGCCAGCCCCTTCAACATCGACGCCTTGGCGGCTTCTTCGTCGAGATGCATCGGCTGCGGATCGTATTCTTCTGCATAAGCGATGATTTCATCGCGGGTGATCAGGCGGGGCCCGAAACTGCCGAAATGGCCGGGCGCAAAATTTTCGAATGTGAGGGTCATGATGCGATTGCTGTCAAAGGAGCCCGATTGTGGCCGCTATTTGAGGCAATCTCAACCCGATCGCTCGCATGGCCTGCCCGTATGTTACGGGAAAGGGACAGGCCTTGATACGAGCCATTTTCAGCGCCAAGCTTGCCATCTGGGGGAGATTCCAAATGTTCGAATTCCGCGACCTATTCCAATGGGACCGTTTCATTACGCCCACGATCATCAAGACGTTCTATTGGCTTGTGATTGCTTTGATCGTGCTGTTCGGGATCTCCGGCATCTTCTCCGGCCTCGCCGCAATGGCCGTCAGCCCGTTCGGAGGCTTCATCTTGTTACTGTCGAGCCTCGCCAGCGTCATCGTCGGCGTCATCGCCGCGCGCATCTGTGCCGAATTCGTGCTGATCGTGTTTCGTATCAACGAGCACCTCGGTGCCATCCGCGATCAGGGGCAGCCTCAGGGTCAGCAGTACTAAGCCACTGACCTTCTAGCCGTCATTGCGAGGCGCCAAGCGACGAAGCAATCCACTCTTGGCATATGGTAGATTGCTTCGCAGCGCCTGCAATCACGGTCTTCAAAGCGAGGCTTCGGCCTTACGTATTGAAGCGGAAGTGCAGCACGTCGCCATCGTTGACGACATACTCCTTGCCTTCCAGCCGCAGCTTGCCGCCGTCGCGGGCGCCGGCTTCGCCACCGAGCCTGACATAATCGTCATAAGCGATGGTTTCAGCGCGGATGAAGCCCTTCTCGAAATCGGAGTGAATGACAGCCGCGGCTTGTGGCGCCTTGGTGCCCTTGGTGATGGTCCAGGCACGCGCCTCCTTCGGTCCCACCGTGAAATAGGTGATGAGCTGCAGCAGCGTGTAGCCGGCACGGATCAGGCGATCGAGCCCTGCTTCTTCCAGGCCGAGAGTCTCGAGGAATTCGGCGCGCTCGGCGCGTGAGAGCGTCGCGATCTCGGATTCGATCTTGGCGGAAATGGCGACTGCCACGGCGCCTTCCTTGGCGGCATGGTCGGCGACACGCTTCGAATACTCGTTGCCTTCACCCGCGGCGCCTTCTTCCACGTTGCAGACATAGAGTACCGGCTTCGAGGTCAGAAGACCGAGCATATTGAACGCACGCTCCTCCTCGGGCTTGCGCTCCAGGAAGCGCGTCGGCTTGCCTTCGCGCAACAGAACCAGTGCGCGCTGCACCAGTTCGAGCTGCTCCTTCGCGTCCTTGTCGTTGCCCTTGGCCTTCTTGGTCAGGTTGTCGACGCGCTTCTCGCAGGAATCGAGATCAGCCAGCATCAGCTCGGTTTCGATGATCTCGATATCGGCGAGCGGATCGATCTTGCCTTCGACATGGGTGATGTCGTCATCGATGAAGCAGCGCACCACATGCGCAACCGCATCGACTTCGCGGATGGTGGCGAGAAACTGATTGCCGAGGCCTTCGCCCTTCGATGCGCCCTTAACGAGGCCTGCAATGTCCACGAAGGTCAGGCGGGTCGGGATGATCTGCTGTGACTTGCCGATCTCGGACAGCTTGTCGAGCCGTGGATCCGGCACTGCGACTTCGCCGACATTTGGCTCGATGGTGCAGAACGGATAATTCGCAGCCTGCGCGGCCGCGGTTTCGGTGAGCGCATTGAACAGCGTCGATTTGCCGACATTCGGCAGCCCGACGATCCCGCATTTGAATCCCATGATCCTGTCCTAATTCTTCGACGGCTTCTCAGCGGAGCCGTTGTCGTCCTTCGACGTGAAACCTTTGGCCTGCATCGTCAGATGCACCTTGTTCTGGAACGACGAGTCGTTACCGCCGATCAACAGGCCTGCATGATCGCTGACCGCATCGTTGAACGCTTCGAGTTGCGCGCGCTCCGCCTTTGCGAAGTCGCTCAACACGTGGCCATGCACCAGTTCCTTGGCACCGGGATGTCCGATACCGAGCCGCACGCGGCGATAGTCGTTGCCGACATGGGCAGAGATCGAGCGCAAGCCGTTATGTCCGGCAATGCCGCCGCCGACCTTCACGCGCACTTTGGCAAACGGCAGTTCGAGCTCGTCGTGAAACACGGCGATGTCGCCGAGTGGAATCTTGAAGAAGCTGGCGGCTTCCTGCACGGAGCGGCCCGAGTCGTTCATGAACGTCATCGGTTTCAACAGGATGACGCGCTCGCTGCCCAGCGTGCCTTCCGAGGTCTCGCCCTGAAAACGACGGCGCCACGGTGCGAAACCGTGACGCCGCGCAATCTCGTCGAGAACCATGAACCCGATATTGTGCCGGTTGCCCTGGTATTTCGCGCCAGGGTTTCCGAGTCCAACAAAGAGGCGCATGACGCGGTCTCCCGCGCTGGCTTACTTCTTCTTCGCCGGAGCCGCAGCAGCCGGAGCCTTCGCGCCAGCAGCCGGGGCCTTGGCACCAGCAGCCGGAGCCTTGGCGCCAGCGGCGGGAGCAGCAGCGGCGGGCGCAGCGCCAGCAGCCGGGGCTTCTTCGCCGTAGCCCGAAGGCGGCACGATGGTGACCAGGGTCATATCGGCATCGCGGGCCAGCGTCTTGACGCCCTTCGGCAGCTTGACGTCGGTGATGTGCAGCGACGAACCGATATCCAGCGCGCTGACATCCACTTCGAGATACTGTGGGATGCTGTCCGCTTCGGCTTCGAGTTCGATCGTGTGGGCGACGATGTTGATGGTGCCGCCGCGCTTCACGCCCGGAGCGGTATCACCGCCATTCACGTGCAGCGGAACGCTGACGCGGATTGTGGCGCCTTCGCCGAGGCGGAAGAAGTCGACATGGATCGGGAAATCCTTGACCGGGTCGAGGTGGAAGTCGCGCGGAATCACGCGGTGCTTCTTGCCATCCAGATCGATGTCGAAAATAGTGGTCAGGAAGCGACCGGCCTGGATGCGCAGGCGGAGTTCCTTGTCGTCTACCGAGATCGGCAGCGGGGGCTTGTTGTCACCATAGATTACAGCCGGGATACGGCCGGCGCGTCGCTCTGCCCGTGCGGCCCCCTTGCCGCTCACCGGACGTGCGGTCGCCTTGAATTCCTTCACGGTCGCCATTGTCTAAGTCCTTGTTCTTGAAAAATTAAAGGCCGCTATGCGGCCTTATTGGTCACGCTGCAGCAAGCCTCCAGGGGTGCGGGGGCTGCGGACGTGCCGGGCTTGTAGCGTCAAAGGGCCAAAATGACAAGGAAATGTCGATGGAAAGCCGGGATTAGCCAGCCTTTCGCTTGGGTCCAAGTTTGCGGGCCTTGCGGAGATCGTCGTTGATCCTGGTCTGCCAGCCGGTTCCAAGCGACTTGTAGGACGCGACGACGTCTGGATCGAGTCGGATGGTGACGGTGGTTTTCTTGAAAAAGGCGTCGAGTGCTGGCCGACCGCGCGCAATGACCTTATCGCCGTGACGGAACACGACCTGATCGGCCACGCGATCAAGCAATTCGTCTGTCAATTCCGGAGCATCATCCGGGTCAACCCAAGGTTTTTTCGCTTCAATTTCGCTAGGGGTCAAAGGCGGGGAAATATTTTGCTGCTTCCTTGGCATGGCAAAACCTCATCGAAATGATGTGATACATCTCTCCACGCTGCGTCCAAACCAAGAAGACCATGCGCCTATCGAGCCAGCCTACAGTGATTTGCCGCTTTTCCCCGTAATCGAAGCGGTCGTCCGGAAAGACGATGGCTTTGCCCGCGAACACCCTCTCCGCATCGACGGCGAAATCGATCCCTCGCTCGCTCAGCGTTCTCAAACGCCTCTGCGGGTCGAAGGTGATCTTCACGGCTATAAACGTAAATACATAAATGACGTCCGTCAAGCACTGGCGTATTTACGTTAATCCCCGCACGAGAAGCTCGGCTGCCGAGACCTCAGCTGCCGAGTTTGGCCTCCAGCGCCGCGATCCGTGCCTTCAAGGACTCATTCTCCTCGCGGGCAAGGCGGGCCATGTCCTTCACCGCCTCGAACTCCTCGCGCTTTACTAGATCGAGGTCGCGCAGGATCTTTTCGGCCTGGGTGCGGCCGACGGTGTCCACCTCGCGCTTGACACCCTGGGCGGCGCCGGCGGCTTCGTTCATCAAGCGGCCGATCTCGTCGAATAACCGATTGTTGGTCTGGGTCATGGCAAGAACTCCGGTCGGATAAACTCAAAAAGCGCGTCGCGCGACGCGGCCAACAATGGCGATCTCGGTCGTTTAGCGATCGATTTTCCCGCCTTCAGCCCCATCGCCGTTGCGATCGGCCCGATCGTCATTCGCTGGTACGCGCTGGCCTACATCGCAGGCATCGTGCTCGGCTGGATCTATGCCCGCGCATTGATCAAACGCGAGGCGCTCTGGGGCGGCCCGGCACCGGTGTCGCTGCTTCAGTTCGACGACTTCATCCTCTGGGTGACGCTCGGCATCATCATCGGCGGACGTACCGGCGAAGTTTTGTTCTGGAATTTTCCTTACTACTACGCGCATCCGCTCGAGATATTCCAGCTCTGGAACGGTGGCATGTCGTTCCACGGCGGCTATCTCGGCTGCGTCGTCGCCGTGATGGCTTTCGCATGGTCGCAACGCATATCGATCCTGTCGCTCGGCGATCTCACTTGTGCGGTGGCGCCGATTGGCATCTTTCTCGGCCGCGTCGCCAATTTCGTGAATGGCGAGTTGTGGGGCCGCGTGACCGATGCCAGCGTGCCATGGGCGGTCATCTTCCCGCATGCCGGACCGCAGCCGCGTCATCCGAGCCAACTCTATGAAGCCGGGCTCGAAGGGCTGCTGCTCTTCATCATCCTCGCCACCATGGTCCGCATGGGGTCGCTCAAACGCCCCGGCCTGATCCTCGGCGCCTTCACCATCGTCTATGGCTGCGCGCGGATCGTCGGCGAACTGTTCCGCGAGCCTGATGCGCCGACGGGTTTCGTGATCGGCCAGATCACCATGGGACAGCTTCTGTCGGTGCCGATGATCGCGATCGGCCTGGTGCTGATCGTGAGAGCGAGGCGCCTCCCCGCGCGCAGACAACTCTCCCGCAACGAGGTCTGACGGTGACCGATCATCCCTCGCCACTGCTCACCGAGATCAAACGCCTGATCCATTCCACCGGGCCGATGCCGGTGTGGCGCTATATGGAGCTGTGCCTGACGCATCCGCGCCACGGCTATTACATC
>JAPLPC010000085.1 GCA_026400425.1 Hyphomicrobiales bacterium
CGTGTCGATCAACAGCGTCGACTTGCCGCCGCCGGACACGCCGGTGATGGCGGTGAACAGGCCGAGCGGCACTTCAGCCGACACGTTCTTCAGATTGTTGCCGCGCGCATTGATGACCTTGATGGTGCGGCGATGGTTAGGCGGCCGACGCTCCGGCACTGGCACCATCATCTCGCCGGTCAGGTATTTGCCGGTCAGCGATTTCGGATTCTTCATCACCTCGGCAGGCGTGCCCTGGGCGACGATGTTGCCGCCATGGGTGCCGGCGCCGGGGCCGACATCGACTACGTAGTCGGCGGCGATCACCGCGTCCTCGTCATGCTCGACCACGATCACGGTATTGCCGAGATCGCGCAGCCGTCGCAGCGTATCCAGCAGTCGCGCATTGTCGCGCTGATGCAAGCCGATCGACGGCTCGTCGAGCACATAGAGCACGCCGGTGAGGCCGGAGCCGATCTGCGAGGCCAGCCGGATGCGCTGGCTCTCGCCGCCACTCAATGTGCCGGACGAGCGGGCGAGGGTGAGGTAGTTGAGACCGACATCAAGCAGGAAGGACAGGCGGTCGCGGATTTCCTTGAGGATGCGAACGGCGATTTCATTCTGCTGCTTGTTGAGAAGACCAGGCACCGTCTCGAACCAGTCACCGGCCTTGCGCACCGACATTTCCGAGATATTACCGATATGCATGTTGCCGATCTTCACGCTGAGCGCTTCAGGTTTCAGCCGATAACCGTTGCAGGCATCGCAGGGCACGTCGGAGAAATACTTGCCGAGCTCTTCGCGCGCCCATTCGCTTTCGGTCTCGCGGAAACGGCGATCGATATTGGTCACCACGCCTTCGAACGGCTTCTTGGTGTCGTAGGCGCGGACGCCGTCCCCATAGGAGAACTTGATCTCGTCGTCGCCCGAGCCATGCAGCAAAGCGTTCTGCGTCTTCTTCGGCAGGTCCTTCCACTTGGTATCGAGCGTAAACTTGTAGAACTTGCCGAGGGCAGTGAGCGTCTGCACGTAATAAGGCGATGACGACTTCGCCCACGGCGCGATGGCGCCCTTGCGCAGCGTCAGTTCCTTGTCGGGAATGACAAGGTCCGCATCGATGGTCTGCTCGACGCCGAGGCCGCCGCATTTCGGACAGGCGCCGTAGGGATTGTTGAACGAGAACAGCCGGGGCTCGATTTCCGGAATGGTGAAGCCGGAGACGGGGCAGGCGAACTTTTCCGAGAACAGGATGCGCTCGGCGCCCGTCTTGTCGTGGATTTTGGCGACTTTCTTGTCGGACTTCTTCGCCGGCGCGGCGTCCGCAGGCGCTGTCGGCGCGTCGGCATATTCAATCACCGCCAGACCTTCGGCGAGCTTCAGGGCCGTCTCGAAACTCTCCGCGAGACGCTGGCCGATATCCGGGCGAACCACGATGCGATCGACGACGACGTCGATGTCGTGCGGGAATTTCTTGTCGAGCACCGGCGCTTCCGCCAGCTCGTGGAAGGTGCCGTCCACCTTGATGCGCTGAAAGCCCTTCTTGAGATAGTCGGCGAACTCCTTGCGGTATTCGCCCTTGCGGCCGCGCACCACCGGCGCCAGCAGATACAGACGCGTGCCTTCCGGCAGCGCCAGCACGCGGTCCACCATCATCGACACAGTCTGGCTCTCGATTGGCAGGCCTGTCGCTGGCGAATAGGGGATGCCGACGCGGGCCCACAACAGGCGCATATAGTCGTAGATTTCGGTAACGGTGCCGACCGTCGAGCGCGGATTCTTCGACGTAGTCTTCTGTTCGATGGAAATGGCCGGCGACAGACCGTCGATCTGATCGACGTCCGGCTTCTGCATCATTTCCAGAAACTGGCGCGCATAGGCCGACAGCGACTCCACATAGCGGCGCTGGCCTTCGGCATAGATGGTATCGAAAGCGAGCGATGACTTGCCGGAGCCGGACGGGCCGGTGAACACCACGAGCTTGTCGCGGGGAATGGGCAGATCGACGGTTTTGAGATGGTGCTCGCGCGCACCGCGGATGGTGATGTTGCGCGCGTTCGCCGCGACCTGCTGCCGCTTCGCCTTGATGACTTCATCCATCGCAATGCATTCCCCGACGCATCAGGCGCGCCGCATCCGGGCTCGATCTCGCGGCTGGCACCGGTGATCAACGCCGATTGAATTGTCCTCGGAACATAGGAAGAACGATGGCCGAATTCCAGTGCCCCGGATCGATCTTCAACGTTTTGTTGCGGGATGGGGTTGCAAAGGGCGGTTGCAAAAGGCGTGGAAAAGCAAAAAGGCCGGCATGTCTGCCGGCCTTTTGAAATCGTGCTCTCAGCTTAGAGCTTAGTAGCGGGCGACCACCGGGCCACCCCAGTTGAAGTGGTAGTTGACGCCGCCCTTGACGGTGTGGGTGGTGACGCTGAGATTGGTCAGGCCGACGGCCGGGTCGCCGTAAGCGGCGTTGCCGTAATCGGCATACATGTATTCGCCCTTGAGCGACCAGCTCGGAGCGAACATGTATTCGACGCCGCCACCGACGGTCCAGCCGGAGTGAACCTTGCTCTGCGAGGCCGATGCGGCGGGAACGGCGATCGAGATGCGGTTGTCGGCCCAGGCATAACCGCCTTTGGCGTAGAACAGGGCTGCACCCGAGGTGATGCCGAGACGGCCGGTCACGCTGCCGAACGCGCGGATCTTGTCTTCGACGGTCACGACGCCGACAATGGTTTCGCTGTAGCGCATGTCGGACGCCGCGGCATCGACTTCCAGGCCCCAGAGCCAGCCGCCACCCGGGATATTCCAGTTGTAGCCGATGGTGCCGCCGCCGAAGCCGCCCTTGATGTCGTTGGTTTGGAGCGCAAAGCCATCGATACGGACGCGATCCGACCAGCCATAGCCGCCCATGATACCGGCGTAGAAACCGGACCAGTTGTAGGCGACGACGACCGGCATCGGTGGAGCTTTGGTGTAAGAACGGGGAGCCATATCAGCGGCCGAAGCGGAAGCGGCGCCCAGAATCGTGATGGCGACAGTGGCCAGCAAAATTTTCTTCATGATCAAATCTCCCCAATCCGGCTTCGCGAAGAAACCGTTCCCCAGCGCGAATTCTCAAGCTCTGTCGAGGATAGTACGTGATTCCGCGTAAAAAGCCGTCACTCAAAAGCCACACTTACTCGCCTTGTTGGTGTGGATTCGTGTTCTCAAAAGTCCCGCAAAACGGGCTTTCAGGCACCGTTGGGCAAGCCGAGGCACTTCGACTGCAACCACCAATATAACCCGAAGCACCCTGACTTCGCCACCAGACATCCCACTTTATCGATTGAGAACATATAAAGAACGCGATAGGCTGACGTCGTGGTGGATAACCGCGTCTGGCGGGGACACCGGTCGGCGTGAACCGTATAGGGTCAGTTTCAGCAGCGGTCGCACGCGGTCCGGCACGGTATTGTCGGGCTTTGATGGTGGCATCCGATCAGCAATTCAGATTCGCGTTTGGGAGAGTGTCATGGCGGGAAGCGTCAACAAGGTGATTTTGGTCGGTAATCTCGGCAAGGATCCCGAGGTTCGCCGCATGCAGAACGGCAATCCGGTGGTTAACCTCACGGTCGCGACCTCGGACACATGGCGCGACAAGGGTACCGGCGAGCGCAAGGAAAAGACCGAGTGGCATCGCGTGGTGATCTTCAGCGAAGGCCTCGCCAAGGTGGCGGAGCAGTATCTGAAGAAGGGCGCCAAGGTTTACATCGAAGGCGCGCTGCAGACCCGCAAATGGACCGATCAGTCCGGTGTCGAGAAATATTCCACCGAAGTGGTGTTGCAGGGCTTCAACGCGACCCTGACCATGCTCGACGGCCGCAGCGGCGGCGGAGCGGGTGGCGGTGGCGGCGGTAATGGCGGTGACGATATGGGCGACAGCTTCGGTGGCGGCCAGTCCAGCGCCCCGCCGCAGCGCCGCGTCGCAGCTGCACCGGCCGGTGGCCGCAGCGATATGGACGATGACATTCCGTTCTAGGCGGTCCGCCGACCTGCCGACGCCGTCAGCCCAGGCCAATTCGCCGGGATAACCGCCAGGGTCCGCCGAGATATTCCCAGACCATCAAGCCAGTGACGCTGCCCGCGCGCTGTACGAAGTCGAGCGTCAGCCCGCGATGGAGTTGGCGGGCCACATCGGCCGCGACTTTGTTCTGCACCGTCACATGAGGTCTCCACGCCTGAGCGTCCTGACGCGAAAGGTCGCCTGCCATGTGGTGTTTGATGTCCGCGCGCAACTGTTCGAGCGCAGGTGATCTCACCCGGTAGGCGACGCCGCCGCCCAGGAACATCGGGGCGTCGAAATGTAGCTCGACCGGCTGGTCAGGACAGTCGAACGTCGCCAGTCGTTCGATCTGCGGCGCGGACAGGCGATGAAACATCGTCAGATGCGCCGACAGGAAATTTCGCGCCGGTGGAAAGTGCCGCTGCCGCAAGCCGTCCAGCCACGCGAAGCTGGCTGGGTCCAGTTCAGCGGTGAGAATGTAGGTCGGCTCGTCCATCGTCCTCGCTCGGTGCCAGATTTCGATCCGTGGCTAGAGCCGCGTTATCTCATTGAAAACATTGCCGAGTGAACGCTATTTGGCCGAAAGCCGCCGGTTCGTTCGAGCGTGTTCGTGCTGTCGATTTCGTCTGCGCCAATGCCGCAACAGACTTGCGCTCCAAGCCTGCCTCGGATTGATCTGGCATTCAGGCGCCAATCCTGCTGCAAATCTGCTTAAGCGATTGAAAAACAACGTGTAAGATCCCTGTACGGGCGCGCCGACGGGGTGGCCTGTGTCGGCGTCATCAGCTATATGAGTCGCACCCGAATCTAAGCGGAAAAAACCTTGTCCGACAAAGAAGATCAGAAGCCAGCGGAGCCACCGGTTCCCTCGGATATCCGCCCCGTATCCATCCTCGACGAGATGAAGCGCTCGTATCTCGATTACGCCATGAGTGTGATCGTGGCGCGCGCGCTGCCTGACGCACGCGACGGCCTCAAGCCGGTGCATCGGCGCATCCTGTATGCGATGTACGAGAACGGCTTCGAGTACAACAAGCCGTACCGCAAGTCGGCGCGCACCGTCGGCGATGTCATCGGTAAGTATCATCCGCATGGCGACCAGTCGGTCTATGACGCCATGGTCCGCATGGCGCAGGACTTCTCGATGCGGGTGCCGCTGATCGACGGTCAGGGCAATTTCGGATCGGTCGATGGCGATCAGCCGGCGGCGATGCGTTATACCGAGTCCCGCCTCACCGAGATCGCGCAATCCTTGCTCGACGATATCGACAAGGACACCGTCGACTATCAGGACAACTACGACTCGTCCGAGCGCGAGCCGAAGGTGATGCCGGCGAAATTTCCGAACCTGCTGGTCAATGGCGGCGGCGGCATCGCCGTCGGCATGGCCACCAACATCCCGCCGCACAATCTCGGCGAAGTCATCGACGCCTGCATCGCGCTGATCGACGATCCCGCGCTGACCATCGAGGATCTCAACAAGATCATTCCGGGCCCGGATTTCCCGACCGGCGGCATCATCCTCGGCCGCGCCGGGATCCGCTCGGCCTACAATACCGGACGCGGCTCCATCGTGATGCGCGGCAAGGTCGCCATCGAGCCGACCCGCAAGGACCGCGAGGCAATCATCGTCTCGCAAATTCCTTTCCAGGTGAANNAAATGGAGGGCATCTCGGATCTACGCGACGAATCCGACCGCGACGGCTACCGCGTCGTCATCGAGCTGAAGCGCGATGTGGTGCCGGAGATCGTGCTCAACCAGCTTTACAAATACACGCCGCTGCAGACCAATTTCGGCGCCAACATGGTGGCGCTGGATGCCGGCCGTCCGCTGCTGATGAACCTGAAGGATCTGCTGACGATCTTCGTCGCGTTCCGCGAACAGGTGGTCACGCGGCGTACCAAGTTCCTGCTCAACAAGGCGCGCGATCGCGCGCATATCCTGGTTGGTCTCGCCATCG
>JAPLPC010000237.1 GCA_026400425.1 Hyphomicrobiales bacterium
CTCATAGCTCGGCACATTGGTGCCGACGCCCATGATGTCGAGATTGTTGGGTCCACTCTCCGACACCACCAGCAGGGTTTCTGAGCGCGCATCCGCCTTGGCGGCCGACCAGATGGCCGGGCCGGACACCATGGTCCCCGCTGCAGCGCCCGTGGCGGCCTTCAAAAAATCCCGACGTTTCATGTTCGACTCTCCCGAGGCACGAATTTTGATTTGCAGGAACTCGCAAGGTTTGTGCCAAGCCGGAGAGAGCCGACGAAATCGGGTAAGTGATTGTTTTTGTTGATGCCAGCTGATTTGCGCTTAAATGCGATGCAGCCTCATGCATACAAAACGGTATATATCGCCTAATTTATCGGCAGACAAACACGTGCGCTTATGGATTAACCGGAACTCAGATCCGGTCAGATGATGCAAGGAATGAAGATGTCGGACCCGTTTCCCACCATCGCGCAACTGCACGCGGCCTATGCCGACGGCTTGTCGCCCACCCAGACCATCGCCGACGTGTATCGCCGGATGGCCACCGTGGATGACCCCGGCATCTTCATCGCCACTGTGCCGGAAGCCGCCGCGCGGGCTGCTGCGGAGGCGCTGCCGCCGTTCGACCCGGCCGCTTTTCCGCTTTGGGGCATTCCCTTCGCGGTCAAAGACAATATCGACGTCGCGGGAATGCTGACCACGGCGGCCTGCCCAGACTTTGCCTACACCCCGGCCGAGACGGCATTCGCGGTGCAGAAGCTGCTCGATGCCGGCGCCATCCTGATCGGCAAGACCAATCTCGATCAGTTTGCCACCGGGCTCGCCGGCGTCCGCAGTCCCTATCCGATCCCCAAAAACGCAATCGATCCACGCTATGTCCCCGGCGGCTCCAGCTCGGGATCCGCCGTCGCCGTCGGCCACGGCCTCGTCAGCTTCGCGCTCGGCACCGACACGGCCGGCTCCGGCCGGGTGCCGGCGGCGCTGAACAACATCGTCGGCCTGAAACCCTCGCTCGGCAGCGTTTCGACCAGCGGCGTGCTGCCGGCCTGCCGGACGCTCGACACCATCTCCGTCTTCGCCGGCACCGTGGACGATGCCGATCTGGCGTTCCGCGTGATGGCGGGCTTCGATGCCAAGGACGCCTATTCGCGCGCCTTCCCCGTTGCCGCACGACCCGGCACGCTGCCGCCCGGTCTGCGCGTCGGCGTGCCCGATGGGCATAGCCGCCGTTTCGGCGGTGACACGCAATCGGAAAGCGCCTTCGATGCGGCGTTGGGCGACGTCGCATCGATCGCGAGCGGTCGTGCCCTGGCGACCGTCGATATGACGCCGATGTTCGATGTGGCCGCGTTGCTCTATACCGGCCCATGGGTCGCCGAACGCTATCAGGCGATCCGGGCCTTCATCGAAGCGTCGCCGGACAAACTGCATCCGACCACGCTGGCGATCATCGGCACCGCGCCGCGCATGAGCGCCGCCGATGCGTTTGCCGGGATCTACAAGCTGGCCGAACTGCGCCGGGCCGCCGACGCGATCTGGTCCGCGACCATTGGCGGCGCGCGCACCGCCGGATTGCAGGACAAGGTCGGGATGCTCAAGCCGGGCATGGCGGCAGACCTGTCAATCATCGACCTCACCGATCCCTCCTTCGTGCCGTTGAACAGCGTCGCACGCCAGGTCGTATTCACGGAGTCCGGCCGCGGGGTCGAAACTGTGATCGTCGATGGCCGTATCGTTGTGCGCGACCGTAAAATCACCACCATCGACGAACGCGCGCTGCGCGAAGAAGTCGCCGAGCTCATGAAG
>JAPLPC010000664.1 GCA_026400425.1 Hyphomicrobiales bacterium
GACGCAGTCCGACTCGCCCTGCAGCCAATCGAGCTTGATATGCGGCGACTGGTGCACGGGCGTTTCGAGGAACGCGCGTGAATTGAGACGCATCAGGCTTTGATAGCCGCGCTCGCGCGTCGCCAGCAGCACCATGCGCGGCATAGTGACGTGCAGCGCATTGCGGGCATTGGGGTCCTGATCGCCGAAATCGACGGCGAGTTCGACGCCGACGATGGGCTGAATCCCGGAGCCCGCGAGTTTCTCCGAGAATTCCAGCGCGCCGAACATGTTGTCCATGTCGGTCAGCGCCAAAGCCGGCTGATGATCCGCCTTGGCGAGGTCCGCCAGCTTGGCGACCTTGATGGATCCCTTCAGCAGCGAATAGGCGGAATGAACGTGCAGATGCACGAAGCCGGGTGTGGAGACGGCTGGACGTTCACTCATCAGGGCATTCCGGGTCGGTCACGGGAGAGCGGTGGCATTGGACTGCCGACTCGCCGATCCCATCGTGGCGACTGCCCGCCCCGGTGTCCAACCCAAAGGCCGGCGCGAGCCGCGGCATCCCCACTATCCCGCGCCGGCATCCCCGGCCGCTCCGGCTTAAAGCTGGGGGATGACCTGGGCCCACACGGCAATCATTCCCACGAACAACACGATCGAAGCCAACGCCGCGGCTTCTTCAACAAAGGTCTTCAGCATGTCAGCCTCCTGATCTCTGGAACATATGAGGAACATTGTTCTCATTTCGTTCTAAGAGTCAAGCAAGCCGAGACGCAGAACAGACCATGTACGGATGATTGGTTAATATCCACCGGCTGAGGCGCTTGCGACGACGCAGAGCCGCGCTCTCGGGCATCGACCTGGGCGATGCCCATTATTCGATGTCTGGAGATTTCCGGGCGCGGCATTGCGGCCAAAGGGGTGTTTTGGCAGTTGACGAACGCTCGCGCGCCCGGCTTTGTGCTGGCGATGATATTCACCGCCGGCAACGAGTCGGCAGGGAGACCTTTGATGCGTGCCGCCTTGTTTGCCTTGCTGGCCCTCGTTGCCACATCCGCCTTCGACGTTTCGCCGGCCGCTGCGCAGCGTTCCAACCCCGGCCCGTTCTCGTTCTACACGCCGTCCGGCTATGCGTTCTGCATGCGCTCGATCTACGGGGACGACGACTGCAGCTATTCGACCTATCAGCAGTGCGCCAGAACCGCATCGGGCATCGGCCTCTCCTGCTTCGCCAATCCTGCCCTCGCTTACGCACCGCAGGACGCCTATGATGAACCGCGCCCGGCACCGCGCAAGCGCAAGAAGCAGCGCAACTACTGAGCCGATCCTCGATCGCGCGAATCCTGACATGGCCGGCATTTGCCGGCCGTTTTGCGTTCAGGTCGCGGCTCCGCCGTCTCGCGGCGCCGGAGCGTCCGAGGGGTGAGCAGTTGCTTCCCCGACCATGAGGGGAAGTGGCACGCCGCAAGGCGCGAAGTGATAGGTGGGACGCAGCAGGCTCAAACCGGATCGCCGGCGAGAACCGACCGCGCAACGCCTTACGGCGCGCCACCGCGACGTTCTGTCTGGCCGAAGGACCGTTCTTCCGGGTACTGGGCGCATCTCAACAGATGCCATCCGACAGCTTTCGCTGCCTTCACCCGCACCACGTCCAGCCGCGCCATAGCGGCAGACCCCCGTAGTGGGGCCGGACGGTGACCCTCGACCACCCGAGTGCAGGAGGTACGTCCTCCCCTGCCCGCAGGCGCCGCATCTCCCTCCACTCCAGACGCCTCATGAAGCGCCCCTCGCGAAGGAGACGGCAGGAGTATCAGCGGGAATGGGAATTTTGTCAAGAACGAAAGTGGAACATTCTGGGTTGGGCACCGGCAGCAGTGTCCCCTCTCCCGCTTGCGGGGGAGGGTCAGGGTGGGGGATCCCCACGTGACGTCCGCGCCTGTGGCTTCCCCCACCCCGGCCCTCCCCCGCAAGTGCGGGAGAGGGAGAAAAGGAGTACCGCTTCGCTTCACTGACTTGTGTCGCGCGATGCACGTGAAGCACTGCACCACCCGCGCCTTGTCCAAATGAGCGTCGAGTTCTAGGTTAGATCGGTACTTCTGCAAGCGGGAGACCGGCGATGGCGGATGAGACGATCATGCGAGACCCGAGTGTGCTCGCGGGCAAGCCTGTCATTCGCGGCACCCGCATATCAGTCGAGTTTGTGCTCGGTTTGCTCGCTGATGGGTGGAGCGCGGAGGACATCCTCGACAACTATCCTCATCTATCCAAAGAACAGATTGCCGCGTGTCTGCATTACGCGCGCGATTTGTTGCAGTCAGAGAACATGTCACCAGCCGCGTGATGCGGTTGCTCGCCGACGAAAACGTTCCTTATCCCGCGATTGCAGCACTCCGCAGCGATGGCCACGATGTGATCAGCGTGGCGGAGCTTTCGCCAGGCTCGACCGACACGGATATTTTCGCTTGGGCTATCCGGGACGACCGGATCATCCTGACATTCGATAAGGATTTCGGCGAAATTGCCCGGCAGACCCGAGCATCGACACGAACTGGTGTCATCCTCCTTCGCGGCGCGATGCCACGGCCACAAGACGTCGGACGGCACTTTGTCGCGGCGATCAATGCCCGGACAGACTGGACCGGATACTTCTCAGTGATCGAGCCCAACCGGGTTCGCCGGTGGCCGCTGAGGCTGAGCTAAACGTCACGGCAGCTCGATGACCTTGCCGTTCTCCAGCGACACGCGGCGGTCCATGCGGCCGGCCAATTCCATGTTGTGGGTGGCGATCAGCATCGCGACACGGGTGGCTCTCACCAGTTGCATCAGCGCGTTGAAGACGTGATCCGCGGTGTGCGGGTCGAGATTGCCGGTCGGCTCGTCCGCCAGCAGCACGCGCGGCGCATTGGCGACGGCACGTGCGATCGCCACGCGCTGTTGCTCGCCGCCCGAGAGTTCGGCCGGCCGATGCGTAATGCGGTCGCCGAGGCCGAGATAGGCCAGGATTTCCGTGGCGCGATTGACCGTCTCGGAGCGCTTCAGGCCACGGATCATCTGCGGCAGCATCACGTTCTCGAGCGCCGTGAATTCCGGCAGCAGCCGATGCGACTGATACACGAAGCCGATGTCGTTGCGACGGATCCGCGTGCGCTCGGCATCGGACAGGCCCAGGGTCGCGGTGCCGCCGACATAGACCTCGCCCTCGTCCGGGCTTTCCAAGAGGCCAGCGATATGCAGCAGCGTCGATTTGCCGGAGCCCGACGGCGCCACCAATGCCACCGACTGGCCGGCCCACAGGCCGAGCCGCGCATGGTCGAGAATCGTCAGGACGGTTTCGCCCTGGGTGTATTGCCGTTTGACGTCGTGCAGATACAGAGCCGGTGTATCTTCTTCCCCCTGCGCCATATCAGTCACTCACTCGTATCGCAGCGCATCGACGGGATCGAGCCGCGCAGCGCGCCAGGACGGATACAGCGTGGCGAGGAAGGACAGCGTCAGGGCCATGATGACCACCGCCGATGTCTCCCCGACGTCGATCTCCGCCGGCAATTTGGACAGGAAGTAGAGTTCGGGCGAGAACAGCTCGGTGGAGGTCATCCACGAGATGAACTGCCGGATCGCCTCGATATTCATGCAGACCAGCAGGCCGACGCCGAAGCCGACCAGCGTGCCGACCACGCCGATGGCGGCACCGGTGATCAGGAAGATGCGCATGATGGAGCCCTGCGACGCCCCCATGGTGCGAAGGATGGCGATGTCGGCGCCCTTGTCCTTCACCAGCATGATCAGGCCGGAGACGATGTTGAGCGCCGCCACCAGCACGATCAGCGTCAGGATCAGGAACATCACGTTGCGCTCGACCTGCAGCGCATTGAAGAAGGTGGCATTGCGTTGCCGCCAGTCGACCAGGAAGATCGGACGTCCCGCAGCCTCCGTAACCGCTTTGCGGTAGACGTCGACCTTGTCCGGATTGTTCGTATAGACCTCGATCGAGGTGACGTCGTTGTTGCGGTTGAAATAGGCCTGCGCTTCCGGCAGCGGCATGAACACGAAGGTGGAGTCATATTCGGACATGCCGATCTCGAACACCGCGACGACCTTGTAGGGCTTGATGCGCGGCGTCGTGCCCATCGGCGTGACCGCGCCTTTCGGCGCCACCAGCGTGATGTTGTCGCCCGCATGCAGCGAGAGCTGATCGGCGAGCCGGCGTCCGATGGCGACGCCCTGGCCTTCGTCGAATCCCTCCAGCGTGCCCTGCTTGATGTTCTTGGCGATGGAGGTGAGATTGTTCAGATCGGCAGCACGGATGCCGCGCACGAACACGCCGGATGCGCCGAACGCCGACGAGCCCAGCGCCTGGCCATCGACGACGGGGGCCGCGAGACGAATGCCGTCGGTGCCGTTGATGCGGTCGGCGACCTCTTTCCAGTCGGTCAGCGGCCGTTCCAGCGGCTGCACCAGAATATGGCCGTTGAGGCCGAGGATCTTGTCGAGCAGTTCTTTGCGGAAACCGTTCATCACGGCCATCACGATGATCAGCGTGGCGACGCCGAGCATGATGCCGACGAAGGAAAACCCCGCGATGACGGAGATGAATCCCTCC
>JAPLPC010000364.1 GCA_026400425.1 Hyphomicrobiales bacterium
ATCTCGAGACCAACCCGCAATCGGCGGCCATTATCCGCGCCATCATCGGCCATGGTCGCTCGCTCAAGCTGCCGGTCATTGCCGAGGGGGTGGAGACACCGGCGCAGCAGGCTTTCCTTGTCGCCGAGGGCTGTGCCGAACTGCAAGGCTACCTGATCGGACGCCCGCATCCGATCGCCCATTTCCGCCATCTCGTAGACATGGCCGGCAAAAGCACGCGCGCAGCCGTGAGCGCGACCTGAGCGACAGGACGGCCGCGCATGACGGCGGCGGGAGACGTGCTTCGCGGTCGAAGCCGTATCCCGCGCCGCCCGCAGTGAGTTAGGCGGCGCGCATCTCGCGGCTCTGGTCGTCCACCCAGTTTTCGTAGTCCCGCAGGCGCTCCGGGCTGGCCTTCATCTCGATGCTCACGCGATCATCGCTTGTCCAGATCACGACGAATGGCATTTCACCGAAGCCTTCGAGGCGCACCAGGCCGGTCTCGCCGACCGCCATGCCGTTCTGGCACGAGAAGGCCGCACCGCCCTTCGACAAGTCGATCAATTGCGCCGGATTATCTTGGCCGCGTGCGTTCGATACCGAAATGCGGGCGTTCGACGGTTGGCGCGGTGATGCGCGGCGATCGGTTTCATCGGTCGATGTACGAACGACTTTCACGAGATTAGACTTCAGGCCCGAGAGGTTTTGATTGACGCCGGCGATCGAGGTACGGACTTCTGCCGATCGCGCGCTGACATTTTCGGCGTCGCGGCGCACATTCATGATTTTCGTCGACACTCTATGAACGGCATTCGCGGATTCGCTGACATTGTGTGCGATCTCACGGGTCGCCGATCCCAGTTCTTCGATCGCGGCGGCGACAGCATTGGCGACGCTATCGATCTCCTGGATCTGGTTGCCGACATCGGCGACGGCACAGACCGAATTCTCTGTGGCCGACTGAATTTCCAGGATCAGCCGATTGATTTCTTCCGTCGAGCGGGCGGTCTGGGTCGCCAGAGCCTTGACCTCGGTGGCCACCACGGCGAAGCCGCGGCCCGCCTCGCCGGCACGTGCGGCCTCGATGGTGGCATTGAGGGCCAGCAGGTTGGTCTGGTCCGCGATGCCGCCGATCAGGTTGGTGACATCAGCAACTTTGGCCACCACGGCTGATAGCGACTGTATCGTCAACTGGGCCTGATTGCTGGTGTTGACTGCCGAACCTGTCACCGCGCCGGCGCGCGCGATCTGAGCGCCGATCTCCCGTATCGATGCCGCCAATTCCTCGGCCGCTCCGGCCACCGCCTGTGCGTTAGCCAGGGCATGCTCGGCTGCGTTGGAGACGTCTGCGGATTCATCGGAGAGGGCTGCGGCGAGCATCGTCAGACCTTCAGCAGCGTGGTCGACGGTCGTCGTCGCCGACGAAACGGCTTCGATAGATTCCCTGGTCTTTTCCTCGACCGTATCGGCCATGCCGAGCAGCGCTTCCTTCTTGGCGACTTGCGCCATGGCCGATGCAACTTCCTGTTCCAGCCTCAGCCGGCCATTGTCGATGGCTGCGTCCTTGAACACGCGTAGTGCCGCGGCCATCTCGCCGATTTCGTCGCGTCGGCCGGTCGAGGGAATCGCAACTTCCACCTGGCCCTGGGCAAGCCGCCGCATTGCGCCTGTGATCGCGACCACAGGCCGGATCACGCCGAGGCCGATGCCGGCCAGGCCGACAGCGAGCATCAACGACACCAGGCCCGAGACCGACCACAACGACATCGTGTAATAGTTGACCTGGTTGGCCGCGGTTGATTCCAGCGCGGTGTTGTCGTCCGTCGCGCGCTTGACGATCCCGTCGATGACGGTGCGGTGAGCTGTGTAGGCGGCGTTGACGTCGGCATAGGCTTTGGCCGCGGACGCCTTGTCGTTGCGCTCCAGCGCCGGCAGCAAATGGCTTTCGACGGCGGACCAGAATTGCTGGACGGGGGCATGGGACTGCGTCGTCAAGGCAGTCTTCAGTGTCGGCTCCAGGTCGGATTGTTGCCAGAACGTATGTCGCTCGTCGTAGTCCTTGTGCAACTGTGCCAGTCGCGCCTTGCGTTGTTCCAGCGTCGCCGGTTCGTGAAAGGCCAGGGACGCTTCCAGATAGGCTTCGATGACATATTCGGGCGGCGGCAGGATGTCGGCGATCAGGTCGTTGCCGAGCTTGATCTGCGCATACAATGGACCGCCGACCTTGAGCGTGTTCAATGCGGTGACGCCCGTCAGAACGATCGCACCCACGCCGCACGCAACGACAAGGCGCAAGGCGATAATGGCCTTGGACAAAGTGAACCGGATTCTCATCAAAATTCTCCGCGCCATTTTCGGCATAATGAATTTGAACGAATGATGTCGTTCGCTGGACATCTCGAAGGATGTCGGGCGCGCACACCGAATCAAAAATGGATGCGGTTTGGCGCGTGCTGCGAAACTGTGCAGTCGAATGGTGAATGCGATGTAAGTTCCGGGACTGCCAGCAGTGGGGTAGCCCAATCTGGTCAGGTGTCGCTCAGTGTATCGGCGATCGAATGATCGCGCGCTTGGTTCGGCACTCAAACGGGCAGGGCGATCGAATACTTCACCTGGCTCAATGCAAAACTCGACTCGATCGAGGCGATGCCGTCCAGACGCGTCAGCTTGTTCTTCAGGAATGCTTCGTAAGAGGCGAGATCGGCCGACACGACGCGCAGCAGATAATCGCGATTGCCGGTCATCAGGTAGCATTCCAGCACCTCGTCCCATTTGGCGATCGCCTTGGCGAAACGGATGAGGTCTTCTTCCTTCTGCCGGATCAGCTTGATCGAGATGAAGACGCTGACCG
>JAPLPC010000436.1 GCA_026400425.1 Hyphomicrobiales bacterium
TCCCATGACGCCATCGCAATCGCCGTGAAAGAAGAGCGCCCGATGGACACGAAGACCTCCCAGCGGATCGGGCTGTCCGTTCTCGGCCTCTGCTTTACGCTGTCGCTGTTCGGCCGCGGACTGCAGGAGAGCTTCACGGTGTTCCTGCTGCCGGTCTCGCAGTCGTTCGGCTGGGATCGCAGCGAAGTGGTGTCGATCTATTCCCTGACAGCGCTGTGCGTCGGCCTCTCCTCCCCTCTGGTCGGGCGGCTGTTCGACCGGTCGGGCCCGCGCATGGTGTTCCTCGTCGGTCTCGGTGTGCTCGGATGCTCCCTGATGGGGCTTTGCTTCGGCTTCGCCGTGGCCTGCATCGGCAATGTGCCGAATGCCCTGCTGCTCGGACGCTGGTTCGGCAAGCGCCTGCCGACGGCGATGTCCGTCGTGTATTCCGCCACCGGTGCCGGCGTCCTCATCATGCTGCCACTCGCTCAATTGCTCATCGATCATCTCGATTGGCGTGGTGCCTACCGGCTATTCGGCTTCGCAGCGCTCGCGCTCATGGTGCCTTTGCTGGTGCTGCCCTGGCAGACCTTCGGCGCCGGTTCACCACATCTCGACAAGCCGTCGGGCAGCGATAGCCTGATCGACGAAGGGTGGACGCTGCTGACCGCTGCGCCATCACGCTTTCTGGGCGCTGTTCGGCACGTTCTTTTTCACCGCCATCGGCATGTACGCTATCACGCCGCAGGTGGTGGCCTATCTGGTCGATGCCGGTTTTCCGCCGCTGCAGGCTGCGACCGCGTGGGGCTTCAGCGGCATCGCATTGCTGGTCGGCATGCTCGGGATCAGCTGGCTCGACGGCGTGATCGGCCGGCGTCCCTCGATCCTGTTCAGCTATTCGTCATCACTGCTCGGCATCGTCATGCTGTGGCTGCTGCAATGGTATCCGAGCTATCTCCTGCTCACGGGCTTCGTGGTGTGCTTCGGCAGCATGGTTGGTTCGCGCGGGCCGTTGCTGTCGGCTACCGCCATGAAGATCTTTCGCGGCAAGCGCATGGGCACGATCTATGGCGCGATCACGTTCGGCAGCGGTCTCGGCGCCGCGCTGGGGTCATGGAGCGGCGGCCTGCTGCACGACTGGACTCAAAGCTACAACTCGCTGCTGGCTTTTGCCTTGGTCAGCGTCGTGCTCGGCATGATCCCGTTTCTGGTGGTCCCGGCGCTGCGCAGCTAATACCGTCGCATCGCCCGCCCCGTTCGCTGCGCGAACCAGCCGAGCGCCCTGCGATTCACGATTGGTAAGCGACTCGCTGGTATTCTAATGCGCAGTCGCTCCGATCAGAGGTCGCCATGAGTTTGCTTAGCCGTTTCACGATCCGCACCAAGCTCACCAGTATGGTGCTGGTATCCGCCGCCTCGATTTGCGCCGTGATCGCCGTCGCAGCATCGCTCAGCCAGAAGCGCATGCAGGAAGACCGGATGGGGCAGCTTCACACCGCGGTCGACCTCATGACCGGCATGGCGGAGAGCCTGCAGGAGCAGGTGACCGCCGGTAAGTTCAACCTCGCCGACGCGCAGATGCAGTACCGGGCGCTCGCCCGTACGATGCTGTTCGGCAACAAGCAGGGATACCTCGTCGCTTACCGACCGGACGGTGTGCTGCTGGTCAATGCCGGCAACACCAAGCTGGAAGACAAGAACACCGGCGCCAAGGATGCCAACGGGGTACTGATCTCCAAGGCCATCATAGATGCGGGCAAGAAGACGGCCAACGGCGGCGCTACCTATTATCTGTATCCTCGCCCCGGCCAGACCGAGCCGACCTCCAAGATGGTCTACGCCCGCTACTACGCGCCGTGGGACATCACGTTTTCGGCCGGACTTTATGTGGATGACCTCGACGCCGACGTGAACGCCCTGCTGGTTCGTCTCGGTTCGCTCGGCGCCGGCGTGCTCGGCATCATGGCGCTGCTGTCGTGGCTGATTGCCAGCGACATTCTCGGCGCGCTGCGCCGCCTGCAGGCGCGGATGCACGAGATCGCCAATGGTGCGCTCGACCAGAGCGTCGCTGAGACCGATCGCGGCGATGAAATCGGCCGCATGGCCGAGACGCTGGAAATGCTGCGTCAGACCTCGCTCACCGCGCGCACGCTGCAGGCCGAACAGTCCGCACTCGAACAGCGCAGCGAAGCCGAGAAGCGCGGTGCGCTGATCGCCCTCGCCGATCGCTTCGACGCCTCGGTCGGCCAGCTCGTCGGTCTGATGGCCTCGGGCTCGACCGAACTCGAAGCCACTGCACAGTCGATGTCCGGCACCGCCACCCGCACCAATGATCAGGCCGGCATGGTCTCGACCGCGGCCAATCAGGCCAGCACGCGCGTGCAGACCGTTGCGGCAGCGGCAGAAGAACTGTCGTCCTCGATCACCGAGATCGCCCGGCAGATGGCGCAATCGGCCAAGATCACGAGCCACGCGGTCGATAGCGCCCGCCGCACCGACACCATCGTGCGCGCCCTTGCGGAAGGTGCGCAGCAGATCGAAAGCGTCGTCGAACTGATCTCGACCATCGCTGCCCAGACCAACCTGCTGGCACTCAATGCCACGATTGAAGCTGCACGCGCCGGCGATGCCGGCCGGGGATTTGCCGTGGTCGCCACCGAGGTGAAGAGCCTGGCCGGCCAGACCGCCAGCGCCACCAAGGAGATCAGCACCCGCATCGCGCAAATCCAGAACGCGACCAAGGAAGCTGTCGATGCCATCCAGGGCATCACCACGACCATCGAAGAAGTCAGCGCCATCGCCACCACGATCGGCTCGGCCATCGAGGAGCAAGGTGCGGCCACCGCCGAGATCGCCCGCAACGTCACCCAGACCGCGCAGGCGACCCAGGACGTCACCACCAATATCGGCGGCGTCACCAATGCCGCCCATGAGACCGGTAATGCCGCGACCATGGTGCTGAGCGCCGCGTCCGGCCTCTCCAAGCAAGCCGAGCAGCTGACCGGCGAAGTGACGACCTTCCTGGCCGGCGTCCGCGCCGCCTGATCCAAACGGCCTCACAGCAAAAGGCCGCGGTCAGCGATGACCGCGGCCTTTTCTTTTGGCTGACGGCGCTGAAATCAGCGCGCGGTGAAACCGCCATCCACCGGCAAAGCGACGCCGGTCACGAAGGACGATTCATCCGACGCCAGCCACAGCGCGGCATAGGCGACGTCCTCGGCCTTGCAGAGGCGGCCCATTGGCACAGCCGTCAGCAGCTTGGTCTCGTTGGCGGCGGCTTCCGCCGCGACACCGGAGCGGCCGGTGAAGCCGAGCTTCATGGGCGTGTCGGCGAGGCCCGGGCAAATGACATTGACCCTGACCTGATCGCCCGCAAAAGCCTGCGCCAGCGACTTGGTGAGGCCGACCACGGCAAATTTCGCTGCCGAATAGATCGGGCTCATCATCGAACCG
Organism: Hyphomicrobiales bacterium; assembly: GCA_026400425.1. GTDB lineage: Bacteria > Pseudomonadota > Alphaproteobacteria > Rhizobiales > Xanthobacteraceae > Tardiphaga. The sequence goes on from JAPLPC010000436.1 coordinate 3,433, forward strand.
ACGATGCCCGATACGGACGACGTGAAGATCACCGAACCGCCGCCGCGCTCGCGCATGTATTTGATGACCTCGCCTGCGCCGAGCGTTGCCGAGGTCACGTTGCGCGACATCGCCGGCCGGACCGGGCGTGCCGGCATGGGCCCAGAGGATATCGACACCGCCGAGCGCAGCGGCTGCATCGTTGATCGAACTTTTCATCTGATCGGTCTTCGACAGATCGGCCTGGATGGTGATGAGCTCAAAGCCCTTGGCCTTCATGTCGGCCTCGAGCTGCGCCAGTGCCTCGCCATTGACATCGACCGCCGCGACCTTTGCGCCTTCTCTCAGAAAGATGTCGACGCCGGCGCGGCCCATGCCGGACGCAGCGGCAGTGACGATGGCGAGTTTGTTGGCAAGACGCATGGTGGAATCCTCTTCAATGACGACGTCGATAGTCGGGTAAAAAAGAACGCGCAGCGCGGCATCACCGGCATCTGCGCGTTCAAGTCTCGGGAGCAGGCGTTACTTGATCAGCGGACAGCCGCCGTCCTTGAGCGGACGGAATGCGGACTCGGCAGGGATCGTGGCGACGACATTGTAGTAGTCGTATGGCTTCTTCGATTCCGCAGGCTTCTTGACCTGCAGCAGATACATGTCGTGCAGCACGCGGCCGTCTTCGCGCAGCGTGGTCTTGCCGAACAATGGGTCATCGAAAGTGCCCATCTCGCGGATCGCCTTGACCACCGCTGCACCGTCCTTCGGCGAGCCGACCTTGGCGACCGCTTTCAGATAGGTCATCGCGGCCGAATAAGCGCCCGCCTGGTTCATGCTGGGGTAACGGCCATTGTTGCGCTTGGCGAAGCGTTCGCCGAATTCGCGCGTCTTGTCGTTGAGGTCCCAGTAGAAGGCTTCGGTCAGTTGCAGGCCCTGCGCGGTGCTGAGACCGAGCGAGTGCACGTCGGAAATGAACATCAGCATGGCTGCGAGCTTCTGGCCGGCCTGCACGATGCCGAATTCCGAGGCCTGCTTGATCGCCTTGACGGTATCGCCGCCCGCATTCGCCAATGCGATGACGTCGGCCTTCGAGGCCTGCGCCTGCAGCAGATACGAGGCAAAGTCGTTGGAGTCGGTCGGATGCTTGATGCTGCCGACGACCTTGCCGCCATTGGCGTTGATCACCGCCGTGGCATCGCGCTCCAGCGACGAGCCAAGTGCGAAATCGACCGTCAGGAAAAACCAGTTCTTGCCACCGGCCTTGGTCATTGCATCGGCGGTGCCATGCGACAGCGCCCAGGTGTCATAGGTCCAGTGCACCGAGTTCGGCGTGCAGGCCTTGCCGGTCAGATCCGACGTACCGGATGCGGTGAACAATGCGACCTTGTTCATCTCCGCGGTGAGCGGCGCAATCGCCAGCGACGTGGCGCTGGTCGGGATATCGACGAGCACATCGACGCCTTCGGTCTCGAACCACTTGCGGGCGATGTTGCGGGCGATATCCGGCTTGTTCTGTGGATCGCCCTGGATCACCTCGATCTTCAACTTGTCGGCACCGGGCAGCTTGTTGAAGTCCTCGACGGCCATTTTGGTGGCCTCGAACGATCCCATGCCGCCGATATCCGAGAAAATACCGGACATGTCGGCCAGCACGCCGAGTTTGACCGGCGTCTGCGCCGAAGCGCCCGCCGTGGACAGGACGCCGATCGACAGCGCGAGAGCAGATACAGCGAGCGTGTTGCGGATGGTCATGATTCCTCCCTGAGCGAGATCGGCGGTACCGGGACCGGCCGCTCTCAATAATTCTTGTTTATGAATTCATAAAACCTATACATGAATTAGATGTCAAGGCGCCGCGGCCGATCCCGATGGCGTTTACGGGCCGTTTGGCGCTACAGAGCCCAACCAGAATGTGCAGCGATGCGGGCGCGCTAGCCGGTCGCCCTTAGGGAAGAACAAATTCGATGCTGGTCAGGCAGGCTGCCAATGTTCTGGAATTGATGGAATATTTCGCCCGCCGCAAACGGCCGGCGACGCTGGCGGAGATTTCGGACGATCTCGGCTGGCCGCGTTCTTCGACATTCAATCTGGTCGGTACGATCGCCGACAAAGGCTGGCTGTACGAGCCGCGCGCCCGCAATGGCTATTATCCCAGCCCGCGCTGGCTCACCCTCGCCCGCACCGTCGCCGAGGCTGAGCCGCTGCCGGACGCCGTGCACGCGCTGGTGCTGGAGATCGCCGACAAGACCGGCGAGACGACGGCGATCGCGGCTCTCGCCGGGACCAATGCGATCTTCCTCGACGTCGTCGAGTGCTCACATTCGGTCCGTTACTTCGCAGAGATCGGCGATCGCGTGCCTGTCCATGCAAGCTCCGCCGGACGTGCCCTTCTGGCGCAGCAGTCGCCCGAAGAACGACGCGCGATCTATCGGAAGATCAAGTTCGAGCCGTTTTCCGACACGACCCCCTGTTCGATCGATGCGATAGAGACCTCGCTGCAGGACGCCGCCGCGCGCGGCTACCACCAGAGTTCGTCGGAATACATCGCTGATCTCGCCGGCGTGGCGGTAGCTCTGCCGATCAATCATCGCCGGCTGTCATTGGTGGTTGCAGGCCCGACATCGCGGTGCCTGAACCGGCAACCTGAAACCGCAGCGACAATCCTCGCCTGCATCGAACGCTTCAAGATCGAAACAGCGAGCGACTAGCCGGCGCGCGGCAATGCCGCGGTGACGTTAGTTGCCGTTGTTGTTCTGGTTCGGAAACTCGATCTGATTGTTTTGCTTGCCGGTACCGAAGTCGAAGATCTTTCGCGTGATGCCCGGTGCGATGGCCGAGAGCGGGTTGACGCGCAGCACCGGCGCGCCCGGCGTGCCCACGACTTCATAAGTCACACCGAACAGGCCTTCATTGCTGCCGCCGCCGAGGAACAGGCCGACCACCGGGATCTGGCCGAACATGTTGTTGAGGCCATACATCGGCACGAAGGTGCCGCTCATGCGGACCTGATTGGCGTTGTAGTCGATGTTGCCTTCGATGGTCGCCCCGATCGAGGGTCCCTGCACAAGGCCTTCACGAACAGTCATCAGCCCATTCTGGCGAACGAATTCCGCCCGCAAGCGCGTGAACGACACGCCGCTGTTTTGCCCGCCGGCCGGACCGCCGGATGCCGCCACGCGTTCGAGCGACGCTTCGCCCTTGACGGTGAAGTTGCGAATATTGACCAGGCCTTCTTTCGGGCGGCTATCGGTTGATGGCGCATCCATGGCCAGAGCGAGTTGGCCGCCGATCATCTTGGAATAGGTGTCAGTGACGCGCAGCAATGCGCCGGCATCGTTGGTCTCGATAAAGATCAGATCGCGCGCGGCGCCCTGCGTCTTGCCGCGCATGTCGCCGGTCAACATCGTGTCGCGGCCGAGCTTGCCGGTCAGGTTGAATTTCGAGATGGTGCCGTTGCGGCGCGAGACCTTGGCATCGACGCTGCGGACGGCCTCGCCATAGAATCCGGCAACTGCGCCCAGCTTGACGTCGATATCGAAATCAGGCGGTTTGGCTTTGCTCTTGGTGTCCGGCTCCTTGCCTCCCGACATCGCGCCTTTCAGAAAACCGCGGCCGTCGAACACATCGCCACGCATGGTTACCTTGAGTGCGCCGTCATTGCCGCGCTCCGCCTTGATCGATGTCTTGTCGCCTTCAGACGGCGAATAGGTCGGGAAATTCGCATTGACGAGGTCGCCGCTCTGATCGAGTTCGACCGACCCCTTGATCGATGCACCAGCACCATCGATGGTGATGTCTTCGAGACGGGTCGAGTCACCCTTCTTCACCACATTGAATGCGGCCTTGGCCGGACGGCCGGCCGTCTTGGCCCAACCCGGCAGCAGGTGCCGATCTTGCCGGTCAGTTTCAGCGGCAACGCGCCGACGACGGCAGTGCCGAGATCGGCACCCATCCGGGCCCGGCTGGCATCGTCGAGCGTCGCACTAAGGCGCACATCCGCATCGCCATCGGTCGGCTTGCGATAGTCGAGCTGCCCGGCCTGACCGTTGATCTTGATGTCGCCGCGAACCTGGTAGCCCTGATTGTTGGCGACGATCTTCAGCGCGCTGGCCTCGACCTTCTGGTTCATCACCAGCTTGTCGGCGGAGAAATCCTTGAGGTCGGCGGTCACGTTATAAATCGTGTCGGCCTTGGTAAGTTCGTGCTGGATCGGCATACCCATGGCGACCTGCGCCGATACAGTGCCCTTGATGGCATTCGGATCGAGCAGGTTGGCGGAGGCTTCGCTGAGCCGATCGGAATTAAGCACCTCGACGACGCCCGGTGCCGGCCCTTCGAGCTTGAAGCGCACGCGCGACGGCGAAGGCTTTGGCGCCATGTCCGGCACCTCGAACACGATGTCGCTGAGATTGACCTTGCGGCCGGTCGGCGTATCCACATTGGCCTGCCCGATGCTAACGTTCACGGTGCGCCCGGTGATGCGAGCACGCAGATCGCCGTCATGCACGACCGGCAACCCATCCACCGGACGTATCGAGACGTCATTGGCGATGATGGCGACGTTCAGGCCATCGTCCGGGATCGGCGGACCGCGACGCGTCAGGTTCTTGGTCGGCGAATTCACGCCGATCTCGATGCGTTGCAGATTGCCGGTTTCGACGCGCTCGATCACCCATTCGCGCACTTCCGGCACGATCAAGATCGGCCACATGCGCTTGAGCGCCGATGCACTCATGGGGGTGCCCGCAAAGCCCAGCTTCATGCGCGGCTCGCCCGCATAATCGAGGCTTCCGGTACCGGCAACGCCAAGTTCGCCATTGCTGATATTGGCTTGGGTCAAAGAAACCAGCCGGCTGTCAGGATCGAATGTGGCGCGAATGGAGATGTTGTTGAAGATCAGAGGCTGCTCGGTGCCTTGTCCCCCGAGCACGATCGTGCCGCCGCTCAGCCCGGCCTGCCACGCATTCGAGGTCCCATTCGGCGGCTCCACATGCGCCAGCAGCGTGACACGATTATTGCCCGAGACGACCTTGAACGGCGCCAGCAGCACACGACGCCCGGCGTCCCATTCGAAGCTGACCTCCGCACCGTCGATGGGCATCGGATAGTCGGGCGTGTCATTGTCGATGATGTCGCCTGCACCGGCGACGAGCTTGCCGCGCAGATAGGTCGGCATACCGTCGCGACCGATCCCGGTCAACGGGATATCCGCGCTATAGGTGAGGTCCTTCATCCGCAAGGCCAGCAGGATGTTCTTGGTGGACACTTTGTTGGCCTTGAAATCCACCGAGCGCACGCCGTTGCTGGGCGCACCGATATCGACTCCCAGCGACCATGGGGTTCGTCCACCCTCGCCGACCGTCAGCGCGACGCCACCGTTGCTCGGCCGTCGCAAACTGAGCGAGATGTTGTTGAACTCCCACTTGTTGCCGCGCTGCTGGTCATCGACCACAAGCCGCCCGTTCTTGAGGCCGACTTCATTGAGATTCTGGCCGTCGAGCCCGGACAGGGTCAGCGTATCCAGCCAGTCGAGGCCGGCCAGGATGCCCGACGGCGGCTCGCGCTTGTCGCCAGTCGCGCCCGGCGGCGGCTGCACCTGAACGACGGGTGGCTGCGGCTGGCGCGGGAACGTCAGTTCCGGCTGCTTGGCAGGTCCCAACCACGAACCGGGCACGCGCGGCGACGCCATGCCGGTGGCGATCGGCCGCTCGTTGTTGCCAGTCGAAACCGTGACCTGCCCGTCCGGCGTGATGCGGACGGCCAGCGCGACATCGACGAGATTGAGGCTCTCGGCCCGCATTCGCCCGAGCAGCATCGAAGCAAAAGACACCTTCACTTCCGCTTTCGGCGCGCTGGCAATCACGTTGCGATCGCGATCGCGGACGACGATATCGCGGATCCGCACGGCCATGCGGATTCGGCCCGCGCGTTCGATCTGGGTGCCGCCAACCTCGACGGTATTGCCCTCGCCGATATTGTCCTGGATCGCATCGACCAGCCATGGTGTGGCCATGTCGAAATTGATCGGACCGGCGCCCAGACGCCACCATAGGACGGCAAAGCAAATGGTGAAGACAATGAGAAGGCCACCGAACACGGTTGCGGTGCGCTTCAGCCAACGGGAGCCGCCCTTGCTCTCACCCAAAGGGTTCAAACCACGAAACCCGGACGACTTTTGCGACAGTAATTTACGCGCACGGTCATGGCCGGCCGCATGGTGCTGACGATCCCAATCGGACTCGTCCCACTGCATGGACCGATCATCGGCGCGCGAACGAGGCGCTGCGGGTGGCTTGCTCTCTGCCATGTCCTCTAGGTGCCGAGCCCCTCATCAGAAGGTGCTTGTTGCGAGACTGACCGCCACCAGCAGTTCGCATCGATCTGTGACGAGCGCCATGCTGCCGGCAGAACTGCCAGTCCCGGATTTTGAAATATCGTCTTGGTCGTCGCAGCGCCGGACGCCGCAGGCAACGTGGTTTGTCTCGAATCCCCTGGTCACCATACAGCGAAGTCAGCATCTGTGCGCCGCTCCGGTGGGGCCGCGAAGCACGCCCGCAATCTCATCACAGTGACCGGCCGAAAGCGACGAAAGGAAGGCGTATGTCCACGAAATTACGCAAGAATCCTTTGAAAGCCGGAACACCGCGATGGTTTGCCGCGCACCCGGATCAGCCTGAAATGATGCTCCGCCGCCGGGCATGTCGCCAAGGCGAGCCCATGGCGACCATGGAGCCCGCCGGCGGTCTCGGATAAGACGGAGCGGACAGCACCTATAGCGAGGGGGACAACCAATGACCCGGACAGCGACAACGGCACCGACCGACATCATCGAGGGAAAGAAAGCCCCCGCGTTCAAACTGCCGCGCGACGGCGGCGCGACCGTTTCGCTGTCGGACTTCGCCGGCCACAAGCTGGTGATCTTCTTCTACCCGCGCGCCAGCACGCCCGGCTGCACGAAAGAAGCGATCGACTTCACCCGCCTGACCTCCGACTTCGCGGCTGCCGATACAGCCCTGCTCGGCGTCTCCGCAGACCCGCTCAAGGCGCAGGAGAAATTCCGCGACAAATACGAGCTCGGCATGCCGCTGCTGTCGGATACGACGCAGACGATGCTCGCCGCCTACGGCGCCTGGGGCGAAAAGAAGCTCTATGGCAAGGTTTTCGAAGGTGTTCTGCGCAGCACGGTGCTGATCGGCCGCGATGGCAAGGTGATCAAGGCCTGGCGCAATGTGAAGGTCGATGGCCACGCCGAGGCGGTTCTGGCGGAGGCCCGGCGGCATTAACCCATCTGCAAATTGACGGAGGTCATTCAGCTGGAATTAACCATGCACGGGTCAAATCCTCCCATGAGTTCTGCCTGCCGATGAGTCATCCGGCTGGCCCGGGAGTGCTGATGTCGAACCGCCCAGTCCAATACGCCGAGTATCCTCAGCACCACGCTCACGACCACGGACGCCCGCAAGCGCGCCGCGTCGCGCCTGCCAAGCCGCCCGCTGCCATCGCTGCCCGGCAAAGCGACTATACAATCGCGCATCGCGGCAAACAGGTTCGTATCGGGCCGGTGGTATTCTGGATCGTGGTCGGCACCGTCACAGTGCTGGGCGCATGGTCGGCCGCCACCGCCACCTATTTCGCATTTCGCGATGACGTGCTGACCAAGCTGATCGCCCGTCAGGCCGATATGCAATACGCCTATGAGGACCGCATCGCCGAATTGCGCGCCAAGATCGACCGCTCCACGAGCCGCCAGATGCTGGATCAGGAGCAGTTCGACAAGAAGCTCGAGCAGGTGATGCGCCGCCAGAACCAGCTGGAATCCCGCGCCAGCGCGCTGGGCAGCGTCCCCGATCTGTCGGTCACCGGCTCCATTCCGCCAAAGCCATTCGGCCGCGGTGCATCGCTGACACCGTCGAACGCGGGTTCCAAGCCGTCGCCGATCAGCGACACCGTGACCTTCGTCGCCCCGCCGGATCGCGAAGCACGGCTGGAATCGCGGGCGCCTGCTCTGGCCGCTCCGCCGCGGACCCAGGTCGCCAAGCTCGGCGGCGCCGATACCGTGATCGACCGTCTGCAGGCCTCGCTCGACCGCGTCGAGAGCAAGCAACTGGCGGCCTTGAGCTCCACCGAAGAAGCCATTGATTCCAAGGTCCGCCGCATGCGCGGTGCCATTGCCGATCTTGGCCTGAACATGGCCAAGCTCGAAGCCGCTGCGCCGCGCGCAGCCATGGGCGGGCCCTATATCCCGGTCAAACTCTCGTCCAGCGCCGATCCGTTCGAACGCCAGCTGTATCGGCTGCAACTGACCCGGGCGCAGATGGACAAGCTGAATCGCACTATGGCGCAGGTCCCCTATCGCAAGCCCGTGGTCGGCACCGTCGAATTTACATCCGGTTTCGGCGTCCGCAGCGACCCGTTCCTCGGCCGCCCAGCGATGCATGCCGGACTCGATTTCCGCGGCGCTACCGGTGATCCCATCCGTGCCACGGCCAATGGCCGTGTCATCTCGGCCGGCAATTCCGGCGGCTATGGGCGCATGGTGGAGATCGATCACGGCAATGGCCTGTCGACGCGCTACGGGCATATGTCGGCGATCAATGTGAAGGTCGGCGACAGCATCAAGATCGGCCAGATCATCTCTGCATTATGAAACCCGCATCGACGGCGAGGCCGTGGATCCGCAGAAGTTTCTCCGCGCAGGCGTTCGCCTCAGCGCAGGCTGACCGATTGCGGCATTGTTGCTCCGCTGTCGATGTGATTGAAGCGTCGTCGATGACATCATCGAGGCCGCCCGCGTGACATCCCCCCGACGTATCGGTCCCCGCTATCCCCGTCTCGGCCGGTTCTGCTTCCGAGCCACTCGGCGGCTGGCGACGTGGGCGATGTCGTTGGCTGGCTTTCATGCCAACGACTCGCGTTTCACCGCCCGACGCATCGGCGAACTGCGTTCGAAACTCGCGCGCGGCGAGACGGTCTATCTTGCCGGTCTCGGTTTGCCCGGCACGCATAATTCGGGCGTCGCACTTGTCGAAGTCACGCAGGCCCATGGCCCCCGCCTGATCGTCAATAACGAGGAGGAGCGTTTCTCCGGCGACAAGCACACCACGCAATATCCGCGCGAAGCCCTCGATGCGATGCAGGCGACGCTACGCACGATGGGCCGCGACGTCACCGATATCGATGCCTGGCTGACCAGCTGGGACTATCCCGATCTGCTCGGCACTTTGGTGCGCAGCGTGGTCGAGGAATTTCCCGACGGCTTCAAATTGTTGCGCACCAAGAACTCTGTCAGCTTCGATGCGAAGCGGCTCGAACAGATGACGCGGACGCCGAAGCTGCTGCGCAAGCAGTTCGGTTTTGCTGCGCGTGTGCCCCTGCTGATGATGCCGCATCATGACAACCATGCCTGGTTCTCGTTTGCCGCGTCCCCGTTTAGCGACGACGAGCCGGTCGCGATCGCCGTGCTCGATGGCACCGGCGATCTTGGCTCGGTCTCGACCTATCTGGCGCAAGGCGGCGCGTTCACGAAGCTCTTCTGCAACGACAGCGTCTTCGACTCGCTCGGTGCGTTTTACAGCGTCATCTCATCGACCCAGGGCGGCTGGAGCTGGCTCTCCAGCGAGGGCCGTTACATGGGCGCTGCGGCCTGGGGCGACATGGATCGAGCCAGCAACCCCTATTATGCACGCCTGCGCGAAGTGCTGGATTTCGGCGCCGACGGCGAGATCAAACTCAATCGCGCCATGGGTAACTGGTACTGCGACCCGTTCGACAATCCCTACAAGCAGCCGCTGATCGACATTCTCGGCGCCCCGCTGCGACCGGATCAATTGTGGAATCCCGATGCCGTGCTGCGCGTCGAGGACATCCAGCATCGGCCGGATACGCAGGACCGGCTCGACAAGGCCGCGGCAACGCAGCTCGTGTTCGAGGATGCGATGATCCATGTCGTCGCTGGCCTGTTGCGCAAGACGGGCGCATGCCGGCTGGTGCTGACCGGCGGCGTGGCCCTCAATGCGCTCGGCAATATGCGGCTGCTCGAACATTTCGACGACGCGTGGTTTCAGCGTGAACAAGGCCGCAAGGCGCGCCTGCATCTGTGGATGCCGCCGACCCCAGGCGATCCCGGCGTCACCATCGGCGCAGCATGGCTGTTTGCGCATCTCATCGGCGCCCCGCGCGGCCAGCCGATGACGCACGCATTTTATTGCGGCGTCGCGCCGACATCACACGACGTCGCAATGGCGCTAGACTCCAGCGTGAGCTCAAGAGTCATCGGCGATATCACCAAACCGGCGGGACTTGAATCTGTTGCCGATCTGATGGCGTTTCTGGTCGCGCAGAACAGCATCATCGCGCTCTATCAGGGTGCCGCCGAAACGGGCCCCCGCGCGCTCGGGCATCGCTCCATCCTCGCCAATCCCCGCGACGCCGGCACGCGCGAACGGCTCAATGAGCGAGTCAAATATCGCGAGGCGATCCGCCCGCTGGCACCGATGGCGACACGCGATGCGGCTCTCGCATATTTCGATCTGCTGGAAGGCGCGTCGGACGCCGACTACAACGCATACAATTACATGGTGCTGACGGCGCAATCGAAGCCACATGCGCGCGCGGATATCCCCGCCGTGATCCACGCCGACGGCACCGGTCGTATCCAGATCGTCCGTGCCGAGGACGATCCGCTCACCCACGCCTATCTGAAAGCGCTCGGCCGTCACATCGGCGTCGAACTATCCGTGAACACGTCGTTCAACGTCGCCGGCCCGATTGCGCAGACGCCGCAACAGGCGGTTGCTACGTTGCACCGCTCGGCGGGGCTGGACGCGGTGTTGATGGTCGCCAGCGACGGCGCCGTCACTGCCGTCTGGCACGGCGGTGAACGCGACAGTGGTCGGTTCACCGCATTGTATGATCAGTGGCGGCGAAGGACGGATGAGCCATCGAGCGCATGAAGCGCCCGATGGCATTTGCCTTCAGGACAGGTCTTGTCAGACCTTGCCGATCTTCTTGGCGACGGCGACCAGGCGTTCGCTGTCCTTGGCCACGAAAGCCGCGAAGTCTTCGGAGTCCTGATAGGCAGGCCTATTGCCGGCCGCCTCGAACACTTTGGTGACTTCCGGATCCTTCATCGCATCACGCATGGTCTCGCGCAGCTTGGTCAACACCGGCGCCGGCATGCCTTTCGGCGCGAACAGGCCGGCCCAGATGTAGAATTCCACATCGGGATAACCGACCTCCTTGAAGGTCGGCAGATCAGGGAAAGCCGCCAGGCGTTCGCCGCCGAAATTGGCCAGCACGCGCAACGTTCCTGCATCGACATGCTGCTTGAGCGTGCCCGGTGCCGAGGCCAGAGCCTGGATCTGTCCGCCGATGAGATCGCTGATCGCCGGCGCGGCGCCCCGATAGGGCACGTGCAGCATCTTGATGCCGGCCGCCAGCGCGAACATCTCCATCGAGATGTGCAACGTGCCAAACGGGCCCGATGAGCCATAGGAGATGGCGCCCGGACGTGCCTTGGCGTCGGCCACGAATTCCTGAATCGTCTTCCATGGCGCGCTGGCCGGCACGGCGAACAATGTGGGATCGGCGAGGACACGTGCCACCGGCTGCAGCTGATCGACCTCATAAGCAATCGGGCGACCATAGATGCGATCCGACTCCGGCAGCACCGCGAGCGACGAGAGTGTCATCAGCAGCGAATACCCATCGGGTGCGGCACGGGCCACAGTGGCGTTGCCCAGCGAGCCACCGGCGCCGCTGCGATTGTCGATGATGATCACCTTGCCCAGCACCTTCTGCATGTAGGTCGCGATCGGACGCGCGGCGATATCGGCTTGGCCGCCCGCCGGAAACGGCACCACCATGCTGATATTCTTGCTCGGCCACGCGTCTTGGGCGAATGCAGAACGGCCCGTCATCGCGAGAGTCGACAGGCCGCCAAGGCCTGCTAGGAAATCACGGCGCTTCATGGATATCTCCCGTTTATTTTATGTAGCAATACATCGGATGCGTGCATCGACGGATACGGCACCGCCTTGCGGCGAATTCATCGAGCTCTGTAAGCCTTTGGCATGGGGCGGCCATCGCCCCATGCAGCGCGGTTTCGGCTGGGATCGGCCAACGGCCGATCAGCCGACCGGATTTTCCAGCCGGCCGATGCCGGAGACTTCGATGGCCACCACGTCGCCCTTCTTGAGGAAGCGCGGCGGTTTGAATCCAAGACCAACGCCGGCGGGCGTGCCGGTGGCAATAAGGTCGCCCGGCTCCAGCGTGATGCCGGCCGAGAGCGTTTCGATCAGCGTCGGAATATCGAAGACGAGATCGGCGACCGATGCGTCCTGGCGCAACTCGCCATTCACGAACGTCTTCAGGTGCATCTTGGTCGGATCGGGCATCGCGTCGGCGGTGATGATCGCAGGGCCCATCGGGCAGAAGCCGTCGATGCCCTTGCCGATGAACCACTGACGATGCTGGTGCTGCAGCGTGCGCGCGGTCACGTCGTTGATGATGGTGTAGCCGAACACATGCTTGAGTGCGTCGGCCTTCTTGATGCCGCGGCCGCCGCGGCCGATGATCACCGTCAGCTCACCTTCATAGTCGGTGCTGTCGGTCGTATCGAGATATTGCGGGATAGCCGCGCCCTGCCCGATCACCGTGCTCGACGGCTTGGTAAAGATCACGGGATATTCCGGCACCACTTCCTTGGCCGAGGAGTCATAGCCGCTGCCGGCGAATTCCTTGGCATGCTCGTGGTAGTTCTTGCCGACGCAGAAGACGTTGCGGGCCGGGCGCGGGATCGGTGCCAACAGTTGCACAGTGGCGATCGGCAGCGCAGCACCAGCGGCGCCTGCGATTCGGCCCTTGAAATCGTCGTAGTTCGCGATGAGCGTCAGCATGTCCGGGGCAATATCGCCGGGAAGCGGCGATACCTTGCTTAGCGCCTCGTCCGCGATGCCGACCGTCGGCCGGCCTTCGTGCAAGAACGTTACGAGATGCATGCTTTCCTCCTGATACAATTGATCGAGCGGTAGACCTATCGTCTCTCCTAAAGGTACGATTATCTTCGATAGGAGATTTTCGCAAGCAGCTTGCGGCGGCGTTTTATTCTTTAGAAGACGCGGCTTTTCGTCGCCTTTGCGCGCAATTGAGCGTCATCGCAGGCAGCTTGGCGCCGAAGGCGACGTCGGCAAGATGTGACATCGCCGCAATCCGCGCCTAAAGTAGAATCGATTTGACGGGCAAATGGAGCAACACACGAGATGGC
>JAPLPC010000523.1:0-13629 GCA_026400425.1 Hyphomicrobiales bacterium
GTGGAGAGAGATGCGGCGCCTGCGGGCAGGGGAGGACGTACCTCCTGCACTCGGGTGGCTGAGGGTCACCGTCCGACCCCACTACGGGGGTCTGCCGCTACTGCGCGGCTGGACGTGGTACGGGCGAAGGCGGAGAAATCCGTCGGATGAACGTCTCAGGGTTCGCGAGCGAACCCGAAGGATGTTGCCAGTACCCGGAAGAACGGTCCTTCGGCCAAAAAGACGTCGCGGTGGTGCGCCGTAAGGCGTTGCGCAGCTTGAACCTGTCGGCGATCCGGCATGGACGAGCAGCGTCACATCCACCCTATCGCGCCTTGCGGCGTGCCACCTCCCCTCGTGTTTCGCGGGGAGATCTGCTGACACCTCGGACGCCCCCGGGCGCCGCGAGATCGCGGTTTCGTGCGTAACCACAAGGGGACAGATGCCACAGGCACCCGCGTTTCTATTTCGTTCGCCTGGTCCCGCGGCTATCAAGGCGACATGACCGTGTCCTCGATTCGCGCGCCTGTTCGCATCATCGGCATCGATCCCGGCCTGCGCCGCACCGGCTGGGGCGTCATCGAGTCCGAAGGCAACCGGCTGGTCTATATCGGCTGCGGATGCGTCGAGCCGCCGGAGACATTGCCGCTGGCGATGCGCCTGCTCGGCATTCATGAAGGCCTCACCAAGGTGCTGCATGAATTTCAGCCGATGGAGGCCGCGGTGGAGCAGACCTTCGTCAACAAGGACGGCGCGGCGACGCTGAAGCTCGGCCAGGCGCGCGGCATCGCCATGATGTCGCCAGCGATGTTCGGCATCGATGTCGCCGAATACATGCCGAACCTCGTGAAGAAGACGGTGGTCGGCGCCGGTCATGCCGACAAGAACCAGATTCAGGTGATGCTGAAAATCCTGCTGCCAAAAGCCGAATTCAAGCGCGCCGATGCGGCCGATGCGCTGGCGATCGCGATCACCCATGCGCATCACCGCACCAGCGCGATGTGGCGCAAGGCGGTGGGCGCATGATCGGCAAGCTCAAGGGCCTGATCGATTCCTATGGCGAGGACTATGTGATCCTCGACGTGCAGGGCGTCGGCTATCAGGTGCATTGCTCCGCCCGCACGCTGCAGGCCTTGCCGCAGGCTGGTGAAGCGGCGATGTTATCGATCGAGACTTACGTGCGCGAAGACCAGATCAGACTGTTCGGCTTTCGCTCCGACATGGAGCGCGAGTGGTTTCGCCTGCTGCAGACCGTGCAGGGCGTCGGCGCGCGGGTGGCCCTCGCGGTGCTGTCGACCTTGACGCCGGCCGAAATCGCCAATGCCATCGCGCTGCGCGACAAGGCGGCGATCGCACGCACGCCGGGCGTCGGCCCGAAAGTCGCCGAGCGCATCGTCTCTGAATTGAAGGACAAGGCGCCGGCCTTCGCCTCCGTCGATCCCGTCATCGCCCATCTCGCCGGTGCCGTCGCCGATGACAATGCGCCCGGCGCGATCAGGGATGCGATCTCTGCACTGGTCAATCTCGGCTACGGCCAGCCGCAAGCGTCCGCCGCTGTGGCTACCGCCTCGCGCAGCGCAGGTGAGGGCGCCGAGACGGCAATGCTCATCCGTCTGGGCTTGAAGGAGCTGGCGAAGTGAGCATCCTGAACACGCAGCAGCCCGTTTCGATCGCTCCCTCTCCCGCCTTCGCGGGGGAGGGTCGGGGTGGGGGCAGCCCCATGCTCCGGCGCCCGCTGAGACACCCCCACCCTAACCCTCCCCCGCAAGCGGGAGAGGGGACCGACAGCGTTTGGGGAACGTTCGGGCCATGACCACACAACCCGATCGCATCATCACGTCTGAACGTCGTTCCGACGATGTCGGCGACACCGCGCTGCGTCCGCAGGCGCTGGCGGACTTCGTGGGCCAGGCGCAGGCGCGCGCCAATCTGCAGATCTTCATCGACGCCGCCCGCAAGCGCGGCGAGGCGCTGGATCACACGCTGTTCGTCGGCCCGCCCGGCCTCGGCAAGACCACGCTGGCGCAGATCGTTGCCCGCGAACTCGGCGTCGGTTTTCGCGCCACCTCGGGACCGGTGATTGCGAAGGCCGGCGATCTCGCCGCATTGCTCACCAATCTCGAAGAGCGCGACGTGCTGTTTATCGACGAAATCCATCGGCTCTCGCCGAATGTCGAGGAAGTGCTGTATCCTGCGATGGAGGATTTCCAGCTCGACCTCATCATCGGCGAAGGCCCGGCGGCGCGTTCGGTGAAGATCGAGCTGGCGAAGTTCACGCTGGTCGGCGCCACCACGCGCGCGGGCCTGCTCACCAATCCGCTGCGTGATCGTTTCGGCATTCCGCTGCGGCTGAATTTCTACACCATCGACGAACTCGAAAAGATCGTCACCCGCGGCGCCCGCGTGCTGCAGATCGGCATGACCCCCGAAGGCGCCAACGAGATCGCGCGCCGCGCCCGCGGCACGCCGCGCATCGCCGGCCGCCTGCTGCGCCGCGTCCGCGATTTCGCTTCCGCGGCCGATGCTGCCGCCATCGATCGCAAGATCGCCGACCATGCGCTGAGCGCGCTCGAAGTCGACAGCGCCGGCCTCGATGCGATGGATCGCCGTTATCTCACCACCATCGCCATGAACTATGGCGGCGGACCGGTCGGCGTCGAGACCATGGCAGCGGCTCTCTCCGAACCGCGCGATGCCATCGAGGATATCATCGAGCCGTATCTGATCCAATGCGGCTATCTCCAGCGCACGCCGCGCGGCCGGCTGCTGACCTCGCACGCCTTCACGCATCTCGGCCTGACGAAGCCGCGGCGCGATGTCGGGCAGGCGGGGCTGTTCGGTGCTGAGGAGGACTGAGGATGAACGCCGTGTCCAATCCACTCGACGGCGTCATCGCCGATGGCATTCATCGGATGCAGGTGCGGGTCTATTACGAGGACACCGATTTCTCAGGCATCGTCTATCACGCTAATTATCTGCGCTTCATGGAGCGCGGGCGGACCAACTATCTGCGGCTGCTCGGCGCCGATCAGCATGCGCTGTTTGCCGAAGCCGAGAGCGAGGCACCGGGCTTTGCGTTCGTGGTGCGGGCGATGCAGCTGGATTTTCTCAAGCCGTCGAAGATGGACGATCTGCTCGACGTGCTGACCCGCCCGATCGACGTCAAGGGTGCGTCGATCACGCTGCATCAGGAGGTCAGGCGCGGCGACGACCTGCTGCTCGAAGCCAAGGTGAAAGTCGCCTTCGTCTCCGGCGGCCGTGCGCGGCCGATTCCGAAGGCGCTGCGGATCGCCATGCAGGCCGATCAGATTTGACGATCAGGCGATAGGCGAAATGCCATCGACTCTTTAGAAAACAGGACTACACTTCGGGACGAAAGCGATCACCGAGGTGCATCATGTCCCGTCCGCCATTGCCGCCCTTCACCCGCGAGACAGCCGCCCAGAAGGCGCGCATGGCCGAGGATGCCTGGAATTCGCGCGATCCGGTCAAGGTCTCGCTGGCCTATACCGAAGACTCGACGTGGCGTAACCGCGGCGAATTCTTTCAGGGCCGTCCGGCGATCGTCGAATTCCTCACCCGCAAGTGGGACAAGGAGCATGAGTATCGCCTGATCAAGGATCTCTGGGCGTTTTCCGACAACCGTATCGCCGTCCGCTTCCAGTACGAATGGCACGATGCTGCCGGCAACTGGCATCGCTCCTATGGCAACGAGCAGTGGGAGTTCGACGAAGCCGGCCTGATGCGTCGCCGCGAGGCGAGCATCAATGACGTGGCCATCAGCGAGAAGGATCGCCGCTTCCTGTGGCCGGCGCCGGGCCCGCGTCCCGCGGATGTCCCCGGTCTCGGCACCGATCCGTTCTGATCAGATAGTGCCCTGATCAGATGCTGCTGTTGTCGATGACGAACTCGACGCGTTCGGCGGCGAAGCGCGAATGCGTGACATGCAGCGGCGTGCCGTCGGCATCGACGTCGATGGAATCGACGATCAGGATCGGCCGCCCCAGCGCGACGCCGAGACGCGTCGCATCGGTGGCATCGATGATCCCTGCGGTCACGCGGGTCGACGCGCGGCGATAGTCCTTAATTCCGTAATGCGCCAGCGCCTTGGTCATGGAGCGGACGCGCTCATAGACCTTGCCGAAATCCGGAAACCGCTCCGCCGGCCGCCACGTGGTCCCGACGCAAATCGGAGTCTTGTCAGCGAGACGTAGCGCTTCGATGCGGATCAGCGGCGCGCCGGTCTTGAGGCCGAGTTGTTTGGCCAGTTCGCGGGTCGCCACGTCGTCCCATGCGCCGATCAATTGCGCCTGTGGTTCGCGACCACCGGCGCCAGCGATCTCCGAAAAGCGGGTGCGCGAGCGCAGCGGATAAGCCAGCTTCGGCGCTTCCACATATGTCCCGCTGCCACGTTCGGCGCGGACCAGGCCGCGCTCGGCCAATGTCGCGAGGGCACGGCGGACGGTATGGCGATTGACGCCGTAGATATCGGCCAACTCCGTCTCACCAGGCAGTTTGTCGCCGGCCGCATGGCGCCCGTCGGCAATGCCGCGCTCGATGCCGTCGGCGACATGCCGCCATAATGCCACGCCGGTTGGCTTGTCCTGGATGGTCACAAATCAGTCCCTGCTTACGCGTCACATCAGCGATAGCGAAAAAACATGTCGCTGTCACGAAACGGTCATTGCTCCCCTGTAATAAGTTGTCTAGAAAAACATACAACTTATTGAGCGGCGGTGACATGACCCGAACCCGATCAGACGATCTGCAGGCGAAGCGCCAGGAGGCAATGGGTGTGCTCAGCCACTGCCAGACGGCGGAGATTGCCCGGCATCTCGACGACGTTGCCGTGCCGGATCACGAACAGTTGCGCGCGCCGGAAGATGGTCTGGTGATGCTGCGCGGCCGGATCGGCGGCGACGGCGCACCGTTCAATCTCAGCGAGGCGACGGTGTCGCGCGCCGCGGTGCGGCTAGGATCGGGCGAGGTCGGCTTCGGCTACGTGCTGGGGCGCGATGGCGCCAAGGCGCAATTGATCGCGCTGTGCGATGCGCTGATCCAGTCCCCTTGTTACGCGGCGACTATCGAAACGCAGGTGCTGCCGCCGCTGCGTGCGCGCGTGGCCGCCGAGCGCAAACGCAAGGCTGAGGAAACTGCTGCCACAAAGGTCGATTTCTACACGCTCGTCCGTGGGGAGGGATGATGATGACGACGATTGCAGAAATGCCGGCCGGCTTTGCGGACAAGGTAATCGCCGCGCAGTCGACCTTCCGGACCGTGATGGATGCGATGGCGCGGCCCGGCAGTGTTCAGCTCATTCGTGCCGTGTCCGGCGTGCCGGCGCCGATGATGCGCGGCGCTGCCGCGATCGCGCTGACGTTGTTCGATCAGGATACGCCCGTCTGGCTCGATGAGAAGCTTGCGACATCGGGCGACGTGATCAAGTGGATCAAGTTTCACACCAGTGCGCCCGTGATCGCCGATGCGGCTGGGTCCAGCTTCGCCGTGATTGCCGATCCCACCAGCCTGCCGGAATTCGATCGCTTCGCGCTCGGGTCTCCCGAATATCCCGACCGCTCGACCACCATCGTCATTCAAGTGGCCAGCCTCAGTGAAGGTCCGGCCTATCGACTGAGTGGTCCGGGCATCGATGGCGTCACGGTGTTGCGCGCGGCGATCGGCGTGCCCGATCTCGCCGATCGATTGGCGGAGAATGCGTGCCGGTTTCCGCGTGGCATCGATCTGTTGCTGGTGTCGGGTGAATCGATCGTGGCGTTGCCGCGCACAACACAATTCGTCGCGCAAGAGGGCTGAGCATGTATGTTGCCGTCAAGGGTGGCGAACGTGCCATCGAGAATGCCCATCGGCTGCTGGCGCACGAGCGTCGTGGTGATCGCAGTGTGCCGGAAGTATCATTGGACCAGATCTCGAACCAGCTCAGCCTTGCTGTCGATCGGGTGATGACCGAAGGGTCGCTCTATGACCGCGAACTCGCTTCGCTCGCCATCAAGCAGGCGCGCGGCGACATGATCGAGGCGATCTTTCTGCTGCGCGCGTTCCGCGCCACGCTGCCACGCTTTGGCTCCAGCGAGCCCATCGATACCGCGCAGATGCAGGTGCGTCGCCGCGTGTCTTCAACCTTCAAGGACATGCCGGGCGGTCAGGTGCTTGGCGCAACGTTCGACTACACCCATCGGCTGCTCGATCCCGCGCTGATGGGCGAAGCTTCGCCCGAGCAGCCAAGCGTCGTTGCCGAAGCCGAACCGGGCGTCATGCCGCGCGTTACCGATATTCTCGGTCGCGACGGCCTGATCGAACCATCGCCCGTGGAAGATCCTGAGCATCAGGTCGGTGACATCACGCGCGACTCGCTCAGCTTCCCCGCCGATCGCGATCTACGGCTGCAGAATCTCGCGCGCGGTGACGAAGGCTATCTGCTCGCGCTCGGCTATTCGACCCAGCGCGGCTATGGCCGCAATCATCCATTCGCCGGCGAGATCCGCGTGGGAGAAGTCAGCGTCGAATTCGTGCCGGAGGACTTGGGCTTCGCCGTGCCGTTGGGGTCGATCACGCTGACCGAATGTCAGATGGTCAATCAGTTCAAAGGTTCGGACACCGAAGCCCCATGCTTCACGCGCGGCTATGGTCTTGCTTTCGGGCAGTCCGAACGAAAAGTGATGTCGATGGCACTGGTCGATCGCGCGCTGCGCGCGCGCGAACTCGGCGAAGACGTCAAGGCGCCGGCGCAGGACGAGGAATTCGTGCTGTCGCACTCCGACAATGTGCAATCGACAGGCTTCGTCGAGCATCTCAAGTTGCCGCACTATGTCGATTTCCAGTCCGAACTCGGCCTGTTGCGGAAATTGCGCAAGGAATTCGCCGAGGCCAATGAAGCGCCGACGCCGATGCAGGAGGCCGCGGAATGAACGCGCCGACTTATAATTTTGCCTATCTCGACGAGCAGACCAAGCGGATGATCCGTCGCGCCATTCTCAAGGCGATCGCGATCCCGGGCTATCAGGTCCCGTTCGCCAGCCGGGAGATGCCGATGCCGTATGGTTGGGGCACCGGCGGCGTGCAGGTGACTGCAGCGATCCTCGGACCTGACGACCGGCTCAAGGTCATCGATCAGGGCTCCGACGACACCACCAACGCCATCTCGATCCGAAAATTCTTCCAGAAGACCGCCGGCGTCGCTGTGACGACGAGCACTGTCAATGCAACCGTCATCCAGACCCGGCATCGGATTCACGAAGCGCAACTCGGCGCGCATCAGGTGCTGGTCTATCAGGTGCCGATTCCGGAGCCGCTGCGTTTCCTCGAACCACGCGAGACGGAAACGCGGCGCATGCATGCGCTCGCGGAATATGGTCTGATCCATGTGAAGCTGTACGAAGACATCGCGCGCTTCGGCCATATCGCGACGGCCTATGCCTATCCGGTGAAGGTCAATGCGCGTTATGTGATGGACCCATCGCCGACGCCGAAATTCGACAATCCGAAGATGGACAATTGCGAGGCGCTGCAACTGTTCGGCGCCGGCCGCGAAAAGCGCATTTATGCGATCCCGCCATACACCACGGTGCAGTCGCTGGATTTCGAGGACTATCCGTTCGAGCCGTACAAACACAAGGCGTGCTGCGCACTCTGTAACGCCGCCGATTCCTATCTCGACGAGATCGTCACCGACGACAAAGGCAGCCGCATGTTCGTCTGCTCCGACACCGATTATTGCGAAACGCGACAGGCGCAAGGTCATCGCGGCAGCGAGAACGCCTCGCCTTTCGCGGAGAGCCGTCATGCTTGATCGCATCACCACGCTGCAGGACGACACGCCGATCCTGATCGCCGATGGGCTCGGCAAGAGCTATGGCCGGCTGCGAGCCTGTCGCGACATTTCCTTCAAGCTATATTCTGGGGAAGTGCTCGCCATCGTCGGTGAATCCGGCTCGGGCAAATCGACGCTGCTGCAGCTTCTCTCGGCGCAGCTCGCGCCGAACACCGGCAGCGTCTCGTATCGGATGCGCGACGGAAGCACGCGCGACCTCGCCGCCATGGGCGAGGCCGAGCGACGCCTGCTGTTCCGTACCGATTGGGGTTTCGTGCATCAGGATCCCGCCATGGGTCTGCGCATGGCGGTTTCGGCCGGTGCCAATGTCGGCGAGCGCCTGATGGCGATCGGCCACAATCACTATGGCAAGATCCGCGCGACCGCCACGACTTGGCTGGAGCGCGTCGAAATCTCCGCGGACCGGATCGACGACGCGCCGCGCACCTATTCCGGCGGGATGCGTCAGCGGCTGCAGATCGCGCGCAATCTCGTCACCGAGCCGCGCCTCATCTTCATGGACGAGCCGACCGGCGGCCTCGATGTCTCCGTGCAGGCGCGCCTGCTCGACATGATGCGCTCGCCCGTGGGCGAGCTCGGCCTGTCGGCGATCGTCGTGACGCATGATCTCGCGGTGGCGCGACTACTGTCGCATCGCGTGATGGTGATGCAGGGCGGCCGGGTGATCGAGACCGGCCTGACCGATCAGGTGCTCGACGATCCCCGCGAGCCCTATACGCAACTGCTCGTTTCTTCGATCCTGCCGGCGTGAGGACACCATGACTGCGATGATCGAATTGCGGAATGCCGAAAAGACGTTCGTGATGCATCTGCAGGGCGGCATTCGGTTGCCGGTGATGCAGGGCGTGAGTTTCGATGTGCATGCCGGCGAATGCGTCGTGCTGTCCGGCCCTTCCGGCGCGGGCAAGTCGTCGATCCTGAAAATGATCTTCGGCAATTATCGCTGCGATGGTGGCACTATCTTCGTGCGCCATTGCGGGACCACGGTGGATATCGCCGGTGCCGAGCCACGACAGATCCTCAGCGTCCGCCGCGACACCATCGGCTATGTCAGCCAGTTCCTGCGCGCGGTGCCGCGCGTGGCGGCGATCGATGTGGTCGCCGAGCCGCTGCTGAATGCCGGCGTCAGTCGCGAGGAAGCGCGCGTCCGCGCCGCGGCACTGCTCAAGCGGCTGAATATCGGCGAGCGGCTGTGGCAGCTGCCGCCATCGACCTTCTCCGGCGGCGAACAGCAGCGCGTCAACATCGCGCGTGGCTTCATCTCCGATCTGCCGATATTGCTGCTGGACGAGCCAACGGCCTCGCTGGACGCTGCCAATCGCGCGGTGGTGGTGGATCTCGTCGCCGAGAAAAAACGTGACGGTGTGGCCATGGTGGGCATTGTCCATGACGACGAAGTGCGGCATCTGATCGCCGACCGGCTGATCGATGTCACGTCGTTCGCTACCGCCGCCTAAGAGGGATTATGAGCGCTTCATCGAACGAATTCATCATCGGGAACGCGAAGCTGGTTCTGGCAGACCGCGTGATCGATAAAGGCTGGGTGGCTTTTGCGCATGGTCGTGTGGCCGATTTCGGCGAAGGCGATGCGCCTGCTGGTGCCGAGGACGCGCGCGGCGATCTGGTGATGCCGGGGCTGATCGAACTGCACACCGATCATCTCGAAGCCCATTTCATGCCGCGCCCGAAAGTGTTCTGGGATCCGCTTTCCGCCGTCGTGTCCTATGATGGCCAGCTCGCCACGTCGGGTATCACCACGGTGCTGGATTCCGTGCGGGTGGGCTGCGAGGATGCATCTGCGTTGTGAAATCCCGATGCCGTCGGTGGTCGAGGAGGCCAAGGCGCTGCTCGGCAAGTCGCAGGTGCGGCTGATGTCGCTGATGGATCACACGCCGGGGCAGCGCCAGTTTCGCGATGAAGAGAAGCTGCGGACCTATTATCGCGGCAAGGGCGGCAAGAGCGACGCCGAGCTGGACGTGTTGTTTGCCCAGCGCCTCGCCTCGCAGCAGCAATATGCGACCGGCAATATGCGTGCGATCGTCGCCCTGGCACATGCCAACAATATCCCGCTGGCAAGCCATGACGACACTACGATCGACAATGTCACCGAAGCCGTCACCGACAAGGTCTCGATCGCCGAGTTTCCGACCACGCTGGAAGCGGCGCACGGGCTGCACAAAGCGGGCATCGGCATTCTGATGGGCGCGCCGAACGTGGTCCGCAACGGCTCGCATTCCGGCAATATCGCCGCCATCGATCTCGCCCGCGAAGGCATGCTCGACATCCTGTCGTCGGACTATGTGCCGTCGAGCCTGTTGATGGGCGCGCTGCAACTGGCGACGAAAGTTCCGGCTTTCGATCTGGCCAGCGCCATTCGCACGGTCACCAAGCGGCCGGCCGAAGCGGTCGGCCTGATGGATCGCGGCGAGATCGCCATCGGCAAGCGTGCGGATGTGATCCGCGTTCACGTCGCCCATGACGTGCCGGTGGTGCGCAGCGTCTGGCGGGAAGGGCAGCGGGTGGCATGACCGACCTCGCTGCGATCCCCGACGCTGGCGCGAAGATCGGTCCCGGTCGTCTGGTGCTGGTGGTCGGCCCGTCCGGTGCCGGCAAGGATACGCTGCTCGGTCTGGCGCGGCAGGCGGTGGCTGCCGATGACACTGTCGTTTTCGTCCGCCGGGTTGTGACGCGCGAAGCTTCGGCCCATGAGAACAACGAGCAGGTGACGCCGGAGGCCTTTCGCGCTGCCAAGGCGGCCGGCGTCTTCGCCATCGACTGGGAAGCACATGGGCTCTGCTATGCGCTGCCGCGCGCGATCGATGACGACATCCGCGCGGGCCGTCATGTGGTTGCCAATATCTCGCGCACGGTGATCCCGGCCTTGCGGGCCGTCTATGCCGATGTCGTCGTGGTTTCGGTCACGGCGCCGCCCGAGGTGCTTGCCGCACGGCTTGCGGCCCGCGGTCGTGCCAGCGATGGCCCACTGAGTGAACGGCTGAAGCGCAGCGTGGACACATCCGGCGCCGATATCACGATCAGCAATGTCGGCGCGGCGGATGCACATGCGGCTGAACTGATCGCGGCCATCAAGGGATCATAAGGCAGGAGAACGGCTGTGGCAGTCATCGACAGCATCGCGCGGCTGGAAGCCATCTATGGCGGTTTCGATGCGATCGGCGAGGCGTCCACCGCCAAAGTCGCCGATCGTATCACGGCGCAGTATCGCCGCCTGATCGAGGTGTCGCCCTTCGCGGCACTGGCGACCTCCGGGCCGGAAGGCCTCGACTGCTCGCCGCGTGGCGACCTGCCGGGCTTCGTCCGCATTCACGACGACAAGACCTTGATGATGCCGGATCGCCGCGGCAACAATCGGGTCGATAGCCTGCGCAACATCGTGCGCGATCCGCGTGTGGCGCTGTTGTTTCTGATCCCCGGCGCCGGCACCACGCTCCGCATCAACGGCAGGGCGCATCTGGTGGATGATCCCGATCTGCTGGCGTCCTTCGCCGTGACCGAGAAGGCGCCGCGCACGGTGATCGTGATGGAGGTCGCAGAGATCTATTTCCAGTGCGCGCGCGCCATCGTCCGCTCGGACCTGTGGAATCCCGACCGACGTATCGACCCCGGCACGCTGCCGACGCCTGGCGAGATCCTGGCCGAGATGAGCGAGCAGCGGGTCGGCGGCGAGGACTACGACCGCGCATGGCCGGACCGGGCACGGCAGACGATGTGGTGAGAGGCGCTGCCGGAGCGTATGCGGCAACCGTCGGCGGCGTGTCCTTTGGTGAGTCCCGTGGCCCCTTTAATCATAGGATATGGGCTTGTGCCGTCCCCGAATCCCTGCCGACAAAGGCGAATCGGGCTGCGGGCTTCCAAAAACACCGTTTTTTATGGGATAATCGGCACTTCAGCCTATTGCAGGCCTGTTTTTTTCGGCGATTCCGCTAGTGTCGGTTTCACCGAATCACTCCTGCAAACGCAAAGGTGCAACATGGCAGACCAAATGACGAAGTCGCAGCTCATCGAGAAGATCGCTGAGACCACCGAACTGACCAAGAAGGACGTCAAGGGCGTTCTCGAGAACCTCGCCACCCTCGGCTACAAAGAGCTGAAGAAGAACGGCGTGTTCCTGGTCCCAGGTTTCGCCAAATTCGTCGTCGTCAAGAAGCCGGCCACCAAGGCGCGCAAGGGTACCAACCCGTTCACCGGTGAAGCCATGACCTTCAAGGCCAAGCCGGCCCGCAAGATCGTCCGCGCCCGCCCGGTCAAGGCTGCGAAGGACGCGGTCTAAGAATTCCAGGGGCGACCATCTGGTCGTTTCGTTTGGGTTTGCGCTCGGCGCGGCATTGCTCAGGCAAAGCCGCGCCGATTGCGTTTCGGCAGGCCGCTAGCTGCGGAAGATCGTGATGCCGAGCACCAGCAGCAGGATACAGATCACCAGGAAGATGTAGAACAGCACCTTGGCCACGTCGGCCGTTGCGGCAGAGATGCCGGTGAAGCCGAACACGCCGGCGACGATCGAAACCAGAAAGAAGATCAGCGCCCATTTCAGCAGGCTCATGGCAATGCTCCGTTTGATTCAGACCGGGAACGCCATGCGCCGCAGGTTGTTCCATTGCCCGTCGCCCGCCACAGTCAGGTCGGATAAACACCATTCAGATTCGATTCCCGCAAACTCGCGCAGCAATGTAGCATCCTGGCGTAACGGCGCGGCGTGGTTGCATCCTGAACGAGGCCCTGAGCAAAGCATCCCGATGAAGAATGGCGATACCGAATGCGCATATGGCATGCCGCACGCCACGCAGGGGCAATCGCTCTGGCGCCATCGCAAGATATTTGCGGCCGTGTTCTGCGCCGTCATGGTCATCACGGTCATCGCTCTGTTGGTGGTGCCGGTGCGCTACTCTGCAACCGGCTCCGTCATCGTCGCCGAGCGAGAGCCCGGCAAGGCCAATGCGTCCGACGCTGCCAAGATCGGCGATCCCGCTCATGTGGAGAGCCAGCTGCTGATCATCAGGTCGGCGCGCCTGATGCGTTTGGCGCTGGATATGCCGGGTGCCCGTGATGCGGCGATCCGGGATTGCTTCGCGCGCAGCATCTCGACCTCGACATGCGAAAGCGCGAAACAAGATACGGGCCTGCTGGTCGATTACATCGCGGGCCATTATTCCATCAGCGCCGCCGGGCGCTCGCGCATCATCGACATCTCCTACGCCTCTCCGCTCGCCGAGATATCGCAGACGTTGGCGAATGCGTTGACCAACGCTTTTCTCGATGATCAGCGGGTCGCCGGCGCGACCAGCAAGGAGCTGGCTGCATCGTATCTCTGGAAGGAAGCCGAGCAGCTCGACGCCCAACTGCGCGAGGCCGATGCGAAAATCCAGGCCTTCCGCAACAAGGGTGTCGGTCGCGGCCAACAGACGCCGCTGTTGTCGGAGCGTCTGACCAGCATCAGCCAGCAGCTCGCCAATGCCGAGACCGCGCGCGCGGAAGCTGCGGCGCGCTTGCAGGAGATCAAGAGCAATCAGGCCCGTGCGATCGATTCGCCTGCCGCGCAATCGAACCGCTCGATCGGCGATCTCAAGCAGCAATTGACGGCGGTCGCAGCACAACTCGCCAGCCAATCCAACGCGCTCGGCCCGCGTCATCCGGCGATCCGGGCGCTCGAGCAGGAGCAAGCCGCAATCCGCGAACGTATCAAGACGGAGGTCGCCGGTCTCGTTGCGAGCGCGCAGAAGACATTCGAATCCAGAGATACGCTGGTGAAGACCCTGACCAGGCAGTAGCAGAAGATTAGCCAC
>JAPLPC010000523.1:13688-18890 GCA_026400425.1 Hyphomicrobiales bacterium
TCAAGCGCACGCAATATGCCGACCTGTATCGCCGTGCCAGCGAGCTGGAAGCCGAACGCCGCGTCTCGATCGGCAGCACCCGTCTCGTCAGCCTCGCCGAACGTCCGGCCAAGCCGTCCTTTCCGAACGAAATCCCGTTCATTGCCGCAGGTGCGACGCTGGCTCTGCTGCTGGCGAGCCTTGCAGCGTTCTTTGGCAACAGCCTGAGGCGTGACGCGCTGCCCTGGCCGAAGCGGCGGGCACGCACCAGGCCGCAGGCCGACGCCACGGCTGCGCCGTCCGTCATCGCCGCCGCTGCGCCAGCCGCGCCGCGCTCGCCCATCGCGCCGCCTGTTGGGTCGCCAATAGCGCCGCCGCCGAACACGGTCGAGCCGATCACGCAGCCGACGCCAATTCTCGCCGGCTCGACATCGGAGCTCGCCGTCGTCACCGGCGCACCAATTCTTGCGCGCTTACCGGCCGTCAAGCGTGAAGCATCCGAGTCGACCATCGGTGCGATCCTGTCGGCGCAATCGGGCACGGCGCTTGCGCGCAGCCTGCCGCTGGCACGCAACGATCTGCATTATCAGGACGCACTGCGCGATCTTTCCGCCAACCTGCTGAGCACCGGCAACGGTAAGCCACGCAAGACGATCCTGGTGGCATCGCCGTCCAACGCCGAAGGCAAAACCTTCTTGACGCTGTCGCTTGCACAGCATCTCGCCGCCGCCGGCCGCAGCGTTCTGGTGATCGAATGCGATCTCGGCGCACCGAAATTCGCGACCGCGCTGGGCCTGCGCAGCAGCCTCGGGCTGCAAGGCATACTCCGCGGCGAGGCGATGCCCGACGAATGTGTCGTTCCTACCGGCATCGCCAATCTTGATGCCATTCCGGCCGGTCCGGTCCCAGCGTCGGCCGATCTGTTGCGGAAACCCCTCACCGTGTTGCTGCAGTGGGCAAGTATTTATGATCTCGTTCTGATCGACGCGCCATCGCCGGGAATCCACACGGATATCGGAGTGCTCGCCAGGCAGGTCGATGGCGTCCTGCTCTGCATGCGCGCGGGTTGCTCGTCGATCGGTCAGGCCGTTGCGACCTCAAGCGCCGTCCGCACCGCGGGCGGCGAACTGTTCGGCATTGCCATTACCATGAACGTCGCCGACGATTGCACAACTGGCCGTTCTGCGGCGGCCGCACGGCGTCGCGTCGAACCGTCACACGAAGGCGACAGCAAGGCGCCGCGCCGCTAGACCCATCAGCGCATCTGCGCCGCGCGAAGGCGATCAGCGAGGTCTAGTATCTGCTGGCGGATATTGGTCGCCGCCGTGACTTCCCAAAAAGCGCCGCGCGTTGCGTGCCCGATCGCATAGAGCCCCGGCCGCATTTGTCCAGCGCGATCCCGGATTCCGCATGTCTCGTCGACATCGAGACCGAGACCATTGTTGCCAGCCCGCGCGATTCCGCTGCTCAGCAAGGATTTGACCAGCGGGTTCTCAATACGCTCGTAGCGCTCTTCAGGACCGGTGCAATTGAGAATCCACGCGACGGTCGTCTGCACGCAGGTGCCGCCGCGGCGCTGAATGGCGACGTCATAACCCGTCGCGGTCATCTTTGCGTTCAGGAGCCGGCCAGCCAATACGTCGAGCCGTTGCTCGCTCTGCAGTCGCTGCAACATCTGCGCGACGTCCGGTGCAAGCCGGTGGCGATGGACCAGCCAGAGCGCGCGGATGTGGCGCGAGAAGCGTGCGCGTTCGGCCGGCGGCGCATCGGTCCAGAGCTGGGCGATCTGCCCGCGGAACGTATCGATCGAGGTCTGCCATGGAATGCCCGCCGCCATCTTGCTGCGGGTATCGGCAAGCAACGCCGCGAAGATGCCGCGCGTGGTCGGCTCGGGCCATGTCGTCAGCGGCGCGGGGTCGGCTTGTGCCGGCGCATCGACGAGCGGCAGCAAGCCGCGGCGGGAAATCATCGTGATAGGCTGCTGCATGCCGCGGCGATGAAGATCGACCACGACATCGACCGCCGTTGCGCCGGTGCCGATCACCAGCACACGGTCCGTCATGCCGATCGGATCGAGCGCGCCAGGTGCCCAGACGTCGGTGATCGAGCGCGGGGAAACCTCGATGCCGGGAAAAGGCGAGGGCGGCGGATTGCCCAGACAAAGAAGGACGAGATCGAAGGTCTGACGTTCGCCCGATGCGAGCGTCAGCTCAAAGTCCTGCTCTCGATGCGCGAGGGACGTCACGGCGTCGCCACGCAGGAGCGCGCCGCCGCTCGTCACGATCTTGGACAATTGCGCAGCGATGTAGTCGCCATAGGCTTTGCGCGGGACGAACGAGTCGGAAAATTCGCGCCAGTCCGCTTGACCGGTCTCGGCGAGCCACTGCGCAAAACCTTCGGTGTCGTCCGCGCCGATGCCGCCCATCTTGTAGGCCGGCACATTGATACGGTGCCAGGGCGACATGGCCGAATAAGCAAGCCCGCGGCCGAATGCATGATGTCGATCGAAAACGGTGATGGCCTCGACCTGCGGCAGTCCGGCGAGCGTGATGGCCGCAATCGAACCCGCAACGCCTCCGCCGACAACGGCCACGCGCCATTGCCGGGACGAAGCGGACGTGATCGAGGTGGAACGTTGAAAAGAAATAATCGGCTCTTGGTAAGCGTGAAACCGACCGGTTTATTCCATGCCGATGCGATGGAACGCAAGCCTTTCGCGAGCCCAGTTCGTGAGGCCGTTAGTGCAGCGACCGTTCGGCCATCCGCAATACGTCGATCGGGCTCCATGGCTTGGCCATGAACAATGTGCCATCCGGCAATCGCCGCACGCGCGGCGTTTCCGATGTCACGACGACCTGCACGTCGGGATAACGTCGCTTGGCGAGATAGGCGAGTTCGATGCCGTCCATCATGCCGGCCAACTGGACATCGGTGAATACCATCGCGACATTGTCGCCCGATTCCTCCAGCACGAATACAGCGGCCTCGCCGCTTTCGCACTCGATCACGTCCATATCGCTTTCCTCAAGCAACACGCTGATCAAGGTTCGTTGAGTTTCATCGTTTTCGACAACCAATGCGGTGGATCGCTGAGCATCTCTCATGGGAACTCCGTGTTTGGTGGATGTAAGGCAATGCCTCAGCTCTGCTGTAGTTCAGATATTTAATCCCGGTTCCGCGAGCTATTGCGACTTGGCGACGCCCATGATCATCAAGCAGCGGAACGGATGGCCGAGAGGCTATGGCGCAGACAGCGGGTGCATCGACTGCGGCAGCAGATAGGGCATATCGGTCGTCGTGACGGTGCCGATGGCCGCGTCGATGTCGAAGACCTGACGGATGATATCGCGCGTCATCGTCTCGCGCGGCGTACCATCGGCAACAACCTTGCCGTCGTGCATGACGACGATGCGATCGGCTAAGCGCACCGCGAGGTTGAGGTCATGCAGAACGGCGATGACAGCCGTGCCGTTGCGGGCCCGCGTGCGGCAGATATCGACAAGCGCAATCTGATGGCGCAGATCGAGCGATGACGTCGGCTCGTCAAGCAGCAATAATGCGGGGCCGCTTGCAGCCTCGCCGCAGGCCAGTTGCACGAGGATACGGGCAAGATGGGCGCGCTGCTGTTCGCCGCCGGACAGGGTCGGCAATTCACGGTCGCGAAAACCCGAAAGCCCGACTTCCTCGATGGCTGCATCGATCAGGCGCCGTGTCGCGGACAGCGCGCGTTCGCCGCGGCCCATTTGGACGATCTCGCTGACCGTGAACGGAAAGCTGACGGCAATGTGCTGCGACAGCATCGCGCGGCGCTGCGCCAGTTGTTCGGGCGGCCATCCGCGCAGGTCGCGACCGCACAAGGTCACGGCGCCACGAGTCGGACGCAGTTCGCCGGAGAGTAGCCGAAGCAAGGTCGACTTTCCGGCGCCGTTGGGGCCGACGATGGCGACCATCTCGCCCTTGCTGATGTTGAGATCGACTTGTCGCAGGACAGGCGCGCCGCCGATCGTCAACGATAGGTCCGATGCGGTCAGAAGATGCGTCATAGGCCGACCAGGCCACGCTGACGCAGCAAGATCATCAGAAATATCGGCGCACCGACGGCCGCCGTCAGCACGCCGATCGGCATTTCGGCCGGCGCAACGATGGTGCGTGCCAGCGTGTCGGCGCCCACCAGCAAGATCGCTCCGAGACAGACCGAGGCCGGCAGCAGCAGCCGATGGCCGGGGCCGATCACCAGGCGCAGCAGATGCGGCACGACGATGCCCACGAAGCCGATGACGCCACAGACCGAGACGGCAACCCCGGTCATGGCCGACACCAGAATGATGCAGATCCGCTTCAAGCGCTCGACATGAATGCCCGCATGGAACGCCTCCGACTCGCCAAGCACGAGAACATCGAGCCCGCGACCCAGGAACATCATGGCGGTGATGCCGAGCGCCAGCACCGGCAACACGGTCATCGCCTTGCGCCAGGTCGCTCCGCTGAGCGAGCCGAGCATCCAGAAAGTGATGTCGCGCAGCTGGCGGTCGTCGGCGATGAAGACCAGAAGGCCGATGCCGGCATTTGCAATGGCTGCGATGGCCAGACCGGCCAGCAGAAAGATCGCGATCGAGGTCCGGCCGCCGCGCGTCGCGATGCGGTAGAGAATGACGGTCGTCAGCAGCGATCCGAGACCCGCCGCCAGGGGCAGCAGAACCGGCTGCAGCATCGCGACGTGTTCGGCGAACTGGCTGTCGCCGAGCACGATGGCTCCCGCTGCGGCGAGAGCGCCGCCGCTGGCGACGCCGACAAGGGCAGGGTCGGCGAGCGGGTGGCGAAACAAGCCCTGCATGATCGCGCCCGCGGCGCCCAGCATGCCGCCTATCATGGCCGCAACGGCGATGCGAGGGAGCCTGATGGACCATAAAATGAGTTGGTCGCGTGCGGCTGCGGCGGCATTCGCGTCCAACGCCGCAAGGCCGAGCGCGGAAGGCAGTCGCACCAACGGAATGCCGGCTGCGCCGACGGTCGCCGACAGCACGACGGCGAGCAGCAGAAGCAGCAGCAGACCGGGGATCACGATGGACGCCGTCGGGCGGCGAACGCTGCCGCCGGAGCGGGACACGGCAATGGGCGTGTTGGTGGCGCTGCTCATCTTACTGTCGGCAATCGACAGTGGTGACGATCGGCTTGAAGGCGGCAGCCTCCTTCGAAAGGGCTGGATCCAGCTTGACGGCGAGT
>JAPLPC010000212.1:0-2725 GCA_026400425.1 Hyphomicrobiales bacterium
GCAGGCCGATGCCATCCTGGTGGTCGAGGGCGGCGAGATCGTCGAACGCGGTCGGCACGACGATCTTATCCGCCAGAGCGGCCGCTACGCTTCGTTTTTCCGCCTGCAGCACCGGGAGGCGTCGCCGCTGGCGCCGCTCGATGCCTCGGCGTAAAGGTGTCTCCGTCGTCGTCATTGCGAGCGTAGCGAAGCAATCCAGCCGCTCGCACAACACTATCTGGATTGCTTCGTCGCTTCGCTCCTCGCAATGACGCGGAGCGTCGTTCAACCCGTCTGAGATCCCCGCATGACCGTTTCCTATGTGATCACCCCGCCCCCGCAGGCCGCCATCGCCGTTCAGGGCGAAACTACCAAATTCCCGGTCCGTCGCGTCTGGTGCGTCGGCCGTAATTATCTCGAGCACATCCGCGAACTCGGCAATGACGAGCGCAACCCGCCCTTCTTCTTCGCCAAGCATGCCGACATGGTCGTGCCGGATGGCAGCACGATCCCTTATCCGACGCTGACCAAGGACATGCAGCACGAAGTCGAGCTCGTGGTTGCGCTCAAGAGCGGCGGTCTGAACATGGCGCCAGAGCAGGCGCTCGATCATGTCTGGGGAAGAGCAGCCCTGGGAGATCGGCAAGTCGTTCGACATGTCGGCTCCCACGGGCGCGCTGATCCCGGCATCGAAGTCCGGCCATCCCTCGAAGGGCAAGATCTGGCTTTCGGTGAACGGCACCGAGCGCCAGAAGGGCGACCTGTCGGAAATGATCTGGAATATCGCCGAGATCATCTCGAAGCTGTCGCTGCAGGTCGAGCTCGGCGCCGGCGACGTCATCCTCACCGGCACCCCGGCCGGCGTGGCCGCCCTGCAGCCCGGCGACAAGGTCGCCTGCGGCGTGGACGGTATCGGCACCTTGAACTTCGAAATCAGCGAACCCAAATAAGCGCCCACATCGCGTGATAGCAAGGGCCGCGCATCCTGCGTGGCCTTTGTCGTCTCAGCGCCCAGGATACATCGCATGGCACTCGAACTCGGCCTTGATACATTCGGCGACGTCACGCGCGGCGCCGACGGCCAGATGCTGTCGCACGCGCAGGTCATCCGCAACGTCATCGATGAAGCGGTGCTGGCCGATCGCGTCGGCGTCGATTTCTTCGGCGTCGGTGAGCATCATCGCGCCGACTTCGCCGTGTCCGCGCCGGAAGTCGTGCTCGCCGCCATCGCGACGCGCACGACGCGCATCCGTCTGGGATCGGCGGTGACGGTGTTGAGCTCGGACGATCCGATCCGTGTGTTCCAGCGTTTTGCGACCGTCGATGCGGCATCCAACGGACGCGCCGAGGTCATCCTCGGCCGCGGTTCGTTCACCGAATCCTTCCCGCTGTTCGGCTTCAAGCTCGAAGACTACGAGACGCTGTTCGAGGACAAGCTGGATCTGTTCGCGGAGCTGGTGAACAGCGAGAGCGTCACCTGGACGCTGGATCTGTTCGCGGAGCTGGTGAACAGCGAGAGCGTCACCTGGAGCGGCAGCACCCGACCGCCTTTGGCCGATCAGCGCGTTTTTCCGCCGATCGAAACCGGCAAACTTACCACCTGGATCGGCGTCGGCGGCAGCCCGCAATCCGTGGTGCGCGCGGTGCGCTACGACCTGCCTTTGATGCTGGCGATCATCGGCGGCGATCCCGAACGTTTCAAGCCCTATGTCGATCTGTATCACCGCGCCTATGCGGAAATCAAACGACCGGTGAAGCCGATCGGCGTGCATTCGCCCGGCTACATTGCGGCCACCGACGAACAGGCGCGCGAGGAGATCTGGTGCGACTACAAGCAGATGCGCGACCGCATCGGCAAAGTGCGCGGCTGGCCGCCGATGCAGCGGAGCGAATTCGATCAGGAAGTCGATCACGGCTCGCTCTATGTGGGCTCGCCGGAAACCGTCGCCAAGAAGATCGCGAGGACCGCCAGGACGCTGGGCCTGTCGCGCTTCGATATGAAATACAGTGCAGGCCCGCTGCCGCACGACAAGCTGATGGCGTGTATCGAGCTCTACGGGACGAAGGTGATCCCGATGGTGCGCGAGATGCTGGGCTGAAGCATTTCTGACTTGAGATAAATCGCGGCACCCTCAGCCCTCATTGCGAGGAGCGTAGCGACGAAGCAATCCAGTCTTCGCTTTTGGCTTTCAGGATTGCTTCGCTCAGCGACAATCGCCGAAGGCGAATGTCGCGGGCTCGCAATGACGACTTCGTGAATCCGTTCAATCTTAACGCTTTAGAAGAGCGTGAGCTTGCGAAGCGCTGGCCGCGAGGCGATCACACCACCTTCGCTTCGCGTAGCGATTTGATCTCGTCGGCGCTGAAGCCGAATTCGGCGAGAACGTCTTCCGTCTGCTCGCCGACTTCGGGCGGTCGTGCGGCCATCTTGCTGGGCGTGCGCGACAGTGTGAAAGGCTGGCCGACCAGGCGGATATCGCGGTTCTGATCGTTGGGCACATCCTGCGCGATGCCGAGATGCTTGACCTGCGCATCGTCAAACATCTGATCGACCGCATAGATCGGACCGCAGGGTACGCCGGCCGCATTGAGATCATCGACCCATTGCTCGGTGGTGCGCGTGAGCGTGCGGCGTGACATCTCCGCATTCAACGCATCGCGATTCTTCGATCGATCCGGCGCAGTTTTGTAATCGGGGTTGCTGAGCAGTTCGGGCGCGCCGATCGCCTGCGCGCAGCGCTCCCAG
>JAPLPC010000212.1:2773-4140 GCA_026400425.1 Hyphomicrobiales bacterium
GCCGCCGGTGGTGGCGATGTTGATATAGCCGTCGGACGTCTTGAACACGCCGGTGGGAATGCTGGTCGGATGATTGTTGCCGGCCTGTTGCGGCACCTCCCCCTCCATCAGCCAGCGCGCCGCCTGAAAATCCAGCATGAAGATCTGCGCCTGCAGCAGCGAGGTCTGCACCCACTGCCCCTGCCCGGAGACGTCGCGCTCCAGCAATGCGGTGAGAATGCCCATGGCGCAAAAGAGGCCCGCCGTGAGATCCGCGACGGGAATGCCGACCCGCATCGGCCCCTCGCCCGGCGCGCCGGTGATCGACATCAGACCGCCCATGCCTTGCGCGATCTGATCGAAACCGGGACGCTTGTGATACGGCCCGTCCTGGCCGAAGCCGGAAATGCTGCCATAGACCAGACCGGGATTGATCGCCCGCAGGCTTTCATAATCGATGCCGAGGCGGCCCTTCACGTCGGGCCGAAAATTCTCGACCACCACATCGGCTTTGGCGATGAGGCGTCTAAAAACCTCGAGGCCGCGCGGGTCTTTCAGATTCAGCGTCATCGCGCGCTTGTTGCGATGCAAGTTCTGGAAATCCGATCCGCGGCGCGGTCCGCCCGGCTGTTCGCCTGCCGCATCGTCACTCAAGGCATCGATCTTGATGACATTCGCACCCCAGTCGGCCAATTGCCGCACCGCAGTCGGCCCGGAGCGCACCCGGGTGAGATCGATGACCGTAAAACGAGACAGGGCCTGTGACGCGTGCGGGAACGGCATAGTGAACTCCAGATCGGCGGGACTCATCCTTGGTGCGATCCAACCGATTGTCGGGCTGCTGCGCAACTCCCACTTAGGTCGGGGCACCTCTGCTGACGGCAATGGTGAGACCGCGCTAGGGTGACCTCCATCACCGGTCGCAAAAAAGCCCCGGATCGCTCCGGGGCTTTTGCATTCAATCGCTGAAACCGAACTCAATAGCGGTAGTGGTCCGCCTTGAACGGGCCTTCGGTCTTGACGCCGATATAGGACGCCTGCTCGTCCGAGAGCTTGCTCAGCTTGACGCCGATCTTGGCGAGATGCAGACGGGCGACCTTCTCGTCGAGCGACTTCGGCAGCACGTACACTTCCTTCTTGTACTTGCCGTCCTTGTTGTTGGCGTAGAGTTCGATCTGCGCCAGCGTCTGGTTGGTGAACGAGGCCGACATCACGAAGGACGGATGGCCGGTCGCGTTGCCGAGATTCACGAGGCGGCCTTCCGACAGCAGGATCATGCGCTTGCCGTCCGGGAAAGTGATCTCGTCGACCTGCGGCTTAATGTTGTCCCACTTCAGGTTCTTCAGATGTGCGATCTGAATCTCGTTGTCGAAGTGGCCGATGTTGCA
>JAPLPC010000403.1 GCA_026400425.1 Hyphomicrobiales bacterium
AGACCGCGCCTTTCTCCCATCCAACACGTGCTCGTTCGCTCAAGAAAATTTAAGTTTGATCCGATCGACGTGACGCCGAGATCATATGCCCGCGCCTTCCGATGCCTTTTGCACGTGCATAGTAATCGTGTTTTCAGTACAGGGAGTGGATGTGACCAATAGTTCTGACAAATATAGCGTTGCGCACGTAGCGGCAGGATATCTGTATCAGGCGCGCCTCGCACTGTCGGAAGCGCTGAAGTACGCCAATATCGATTCCAGTGTCGAGGTCTCCATTGAGAAGCTCGATGATGTAGCCTTTGAAAAAGACGGTGGGGCCGTCGATCTACTTCAGACAAAGCATCCCCGTGCGTGGATGTCTGCAAATGCGACCGGCGCAAGCACATGTGCGTCGGATGCTGGCGGACGACGGAGGAGATCAGTTCCTGGCGCAAGATGACCGACCATCGACGTCGTCAGGCTCTTGCGGACCGTCGTCGTCGAGAGGCGAGGTCGGGCGACCGCGCTGCCAAGGTCATCTCGCGGCAAGACGGGCAACGATAATATGCGACGCTGTGCCACGATTTGGCCGCGTGGTTGCTTCACTTCACTGACGGTCAACGGGACGCCGCGCCACTCGATGTCAATTCCAACTCTGCAGATATGGCTCCGCGTCGCGCTCATCTTCGCGATGATCGTAGGTCTGCAGCGTCCGCCCATCGGGAGCGAAAATCACTCGCACCATGGCCTGACCGCGATTCAAGGCGAGCCTCAAGCCAAGATCTCCGCTGGTCCGGACTGTGATCAACAGGTCGTCGTGACGATCGCGTCTCACGGCCAGCAAGATATCGGCCAGACGGATCGTAACGATCCTGCCGATCATTCGCATGTCTCGTCCCATTTGCCTCCAACGCCCCCCGTTCTCCCCTTGGCGCCGTCGGTCCCGACGGCGATGTCGGTCGGAACGATGGCGTCGAAGGAGGGCGCGGTTTCCTTCGAGCGCCCCCCGAGACCTTTTCTCGTCGCGTGATTGCGGCGCCCGGGGGCAAACCGGCGTTTCCATCATTCATGAAGATTGCCGGTCCCATCTTCGTGGGAGCCGCCGAAATCGTGTCCATGTGCGCGCAGCGGCGACGGCAGAGCTTCCGTCTCGTCATTCCGATCGGATCGACCTCGTCGCAACGTCGGGAGGCGACGATCGCTCGAAGGAACAGCCAGTGCAAAAGCTCGATTGGGTCGGCTTCTGGAACACCGACCACCACATCTACGTGAACCATCGGCACAAGATCGTTCACGACCAGCTCGTCACCCGCGATATCGCAGCGTACCTGCCGGAGAACAGTGCGGTGCTGGACTTCGGCTGCGGCAAGAACTTCGCCGTCCATGAGATGATGGACAAGGCCGCCCAGCTTATCCTCTGCGATGCGGCTTCTTCGGTGCGGGAGGAGCTTCAGGGTCGGTTTCCGGACCATCCGCGGATCATGGTCACAGGCCCTAAGGAACTCGATCTCTTTCCGGACGGCTCGTTCGACGTCGTCGTCATGCACTCTGTCGCTCAGTATCTGCCGGCGGACGACATGCGGAAGACCTTGGCAAGCTTCGATCGCCTCCTGAAGGACGACGGCAAGCTGTTGCTGGGCGACATCGTTTCCGGAGAAGGCGGTGCCGTGTCCGATGCCTACGCGCTCCTGACCCTCGCAAGAAAGGAGCAATTCTTCGGAGCCGCGGTGATTGGCCTGGCGAAGACCGCCATCTCGCCCTATCGCAAACTGAGGCAGGAGCTCGGTCTGACGAACTACGAAGAGGCCGAGATCCGCCTGGTGCTCGATCGCGCCGGGTTTACCTGCGAACGGATGGCGCGGAACATCGGTCACAATCAGCGCCGCACGACCTATCTGTGCCGCAAGCGGCCGCGGCTCGCCGAAGTGTTGCGGGCGGAGATCGAGATTTGAGAGCCGTGGTGGTGGCCGCGGCGATGTGGGCAGGGCGTCCGTGCGCGGCCGCGCTGCGGCGGGACCGAGCATGATACTGGCGACGGGTGGGCACGCGATGACGGGCGTCTGCAAGAAGTGCGGAGGCAAGATGCTCGTCTATCGGACGGGGCCGCATCCGTGGCGCACCGGCTACGAGGTGCAGCGCTCCGAATGCGCGGACTGCAAGGCTCAGGCTGCGCGCACCACAGCCAGCGACAGAAAGGCTAGGTGAAGTCCGAGATGGGTCACGTCGGAGCCGGACGAGGCGCTACCGGTCCTCGTCGCTTGAGAACCGCGTGTCGCGAGGCACCTCGCGTCGGTTGCCGCACCCCCGACATCGGAAGACGTGAGCGTCGAATCCGGCCCGCCACGGGCGGACACCTTCCTTCTCCATGCAAGTGTCGCAAGTTTTGCAGAGGGGGAATCCATGTCGCGCTTTGGATCGAATGAGATTCGAGTACAACTCGCTGGCCGAAAAGCGGGGGGCAGGACACCTGTCGCCGACGCACATCGCGATCATGAGCTTTCGGATGAAATCATACGATTTAGTCATGGTGTATTTGCAGCATCGGGGTCGGCGGGATACCTCAGTTGGCCTGCGCCTTGAAGGTGGCGACGCGAAATAGATAGATCGCGATCGCCATTATGAAGATGCCGGTGCCGATCGGCTCTACGATGCCGGTGA
>JAPLPC010000390.1 GCA_026400425.1 Hyphomicrobiales bacterium
GTGGCAGGTGGCGCAGGAGAAATCATTGACGCCGCCGCGACGATAGAACAGGGCTTCGCCGACCGCCGCCATCTCCTGCTCCTTGGGATGGCTCAGCGGAATGTCGATCTTCTTGCCGTTCGACTTGTTGGCGATGTAGGCGACGAGATCTTCCATGTCGGACGCGCGGCCAGGACCAGAGAAGCGGCGCGCAACCACATCCTTGGTATCGAGACCCTGGATGGTCTGCATGCACCAGAGCAGGCGCTGTTCGAGATCCATGACCTTGTCGGAATCGGCGAAGTAGCGCGGCAACTGCGCGAAGGCGCCTTCGAGCTTGCCAGCGCCGAGACCGAGATTGCAGGTTTCGAGCGAGACGTTCTTGGTGCCGCGGGCCTCGCTCCACAGCGCTTCGCCGCGATCGACGGCGAGATAGCCGGGATTGGACATGGGGTCCGAGATCACGCATGAATACCGAAGCTTCCCGCGCACAGGACCAGCATGGCCGCTGCCGCAGACCGAATGATGGTCTTCCTCATCTGTCCCCCCTTCGCATCGCCGTCTCTGCGGCACCTGTGCGTTTCATATCTTTACATTCAAGAAAAAGAATATAATGATATGTCCAGATAAGATAGATCAGACTTGGAATCGTCAAGCGATACTATCGTAATGGGATCTTGAAAGCCCGCAGGAGGAAACACGCATGGTTCTGAAGCCGGTCGAGAAGACCCGTCGCGAAGCCTTGGCCATGGCCGCGATTGCCGGTCTCGCAACAATCCTCGCTCCAAGATTATCATTCGCCGACGAACAGGCCGTCGCTGCGGAAATCAAGAAGCTGTATGGCGACAAGAAATTCGACAGCGGCAAGATCAAGCTCGACGTGCCCGAGATTGCCGAGAACGGCCTCGTGGTGCCCGTCAACGTCGATATCGAAAGCCCGATGACCGATGCCGATTACGTCAAGTCGGTGCATGTGTTTGCCGAAGGCAATCCGATGCCGGGCGTGGTCAGCTACAAATTCACGCCGGCCTGCGGCAAGGCATCCGCTTCGACGCGGATGCGCCTTGCGGAAACCCAGAACATCGTCTGCATCGCCGAAATGTCCAACGGCAAACTGTACATGGCGAAAGCCAATGTGAAGGTCACGATCGGCGGCTGCGGCGGCTAGTCGCCCGGCTTCGTTCCGCGCAGCTACGTTCACAGAACAGATAATTCAGGCGAGGACTTTCCCATGGCAACCAAACCAACCCCGCGCGTTCGCGTTCCCACCCAGGCCAAGCCGGGCGAACTGATCGAAATCAAGACGCTGATCTCGCACGAAATGGAATCAGGCCAGCGCAAGGATGCGTCCGGCAAGGTCGTGCCGCGCAAGATCATCAACAAATTCACCGCCGCCTTCAATGGCAAGACGGTGTTCGAGGCCGACTGGAATCCCGCGATCTCGGCCAATCCCTATCAGTCGTTTTTCTACAAGGCGGCGGAAACCGGCGAATTCACCTTCACCTGGAAGGATGACGACGGCTCCGACTATGTCGCGACCAACAAGCTGACGGTTGCCTGAGCTGGCGGCGCGCAGCTGACGTTCTTCTGAACATTCACCCTTCCCGCCGGAAGGGATCATAGGTGGATCATGATATCGAGGCGGGATTTCCTGCAAGCGACGGCGGCTGCGTCGGCGCTGACCATCGGCGGCGGCCTTGGCCCGCTCGGCCGCGTGGCGGCGCAACAGCGCCTGACACAGGCCGATATCCTGCGGTTCGATCCGCTGGGCACGGTGACCATTCTCTACGTCGCCGATACTCACGCGCAATTGATGCCGCTACATTTTCGCGAACCCTCGGTCAATCTGGGCGTCGGCGAGGTCAAGGGGATGCCGCCGCACCTCACCGATGCCGAGTTTCGCAATTACTTCAAGATCGCCGCCGGCACCGCCGATGCCTTCGCATTGACGGCCGATGATTTCGTCTCGCTCGCCAGGAATTACGGCCGCATGGGCGGCATGGACCGGATCGCCACACTGATCGGCGCCGTACGCGCCGAGCGCGGCGACGACAAGGTGCTGCTGCTGGATGGCGGCGATAGCTGGCAGGGCAGTTGGACGTCGCTGCAGACCAAGGCGCAGGACATGGTCGATGTCATGTCGTCGCTGAAACTGGACGCCATGGTCGGCCATTGGGAATTCACTTACGGCGCCGAGCGCGTCAAGCAGATCGCCGATAGCGCACCGTTCGCCTTCCTCGCTCAGAACATTCGTGACAACGAATGGCAGGAACCGGTGTTCGAGGCGCGCAAGATGTTCGAGCGCGGCGGCGCGACCATCGCCGTGATCGGCCAGGCACTGCCGCGCACCGCCGTCGCCAATCCGCGCTGGATGTTTCCGAACTGGGAATTCGGCATTCGCGAGGAAGACATCCAGAAGCAGGTGGACGAAGCCCGCGCTGCCGGTGCGTCCATCGTGGTGTTGCTGTCGCATAACGGCTTCGATGTCGACCGCAAGCTTGCCGGTCGCGTGAAGGGGCTCGACGTCATCCTGACCGCGCATACCCATGACGCGA
>JAPLPC010000514.1 GCA_026400425.1 Hyphomicrobiales bacterium
CCCCAATAGCGAGCTCGGCACCTACCCCAATTTCGTCCACCTGCTCGACCTGTGCGCGCTCGCGGTGCCCGGCCAACCTCGCGCGGACGGTTTTCCATCCGGCGTCACGCTGATTGCGCCGCGTGGCAGGGACGGGCTTTTGGCAGCACTGGGGGCAAGGCTGCACGCGGCAAGCAAGAACATGCTGGGTGCGACGGACACTCCGGTGCCGCAGACCAGAGACGGGCTGCCCTCAGCCGGCCCCGGGGAAATCGAACTGGCTGTGGTCGGCGCGCATCTATCGGGGATGCCGCTCAATCACGAACTCACGAGCCGCGATGCACGTTTCCTGCGGAGCTGCGATACGCAACCCGACTATCAGCTCTACGCACTGGCGGGCGGCGCCGTAGCACGCCCCGGCCTGATGCGCGTCGCGCAGGGCAAGGGCGCGCCGATCGCAACGGAAGTCTGGGCGATCTCGGCGGAGGGATTGGGTGAGCTCATGACCGGCGTGCCCGCGCCATTGGGGATCGGCACGACCCGCCTGGCGGACGGCACCACGCCGAAGGGATTCATCGTCGAGGCCGAAGGACTGGTCGGTGCCAAGAACGTCTCGGACTTCGGCGGCTGGCGCGCCTATATGGCCAGTCTCGCCGGCTGATCGACGGACCGACAAAGCCGCGCTGATCGCATCAGCGCGGCTCTTATGCGCCAGGATCTCGGCCGCATCGCGCGCGCGATGCGGCCGAGCGCTTATTTGACCTGGCCCATTTCCTTCAACACTTCGTTTGCCGACTTGAACGCATCGAGGCCCGCGGGGATGCCGCAATACACGGTCGCGTGCAGCAGCACTTCCTTGATCTCGTCGACGGTGACGCCGTTGTTGATCGCACCGCGGGTATGCAGCTTGATTTCCGGCGCGCGGTTGAGCGCGGTCAGCATCGCCAGGTTCAACATGCTGCGGGTTTTCTTGTCGAGGCCCGGGCGGTTCCAAGCATAGCCCCAGCACCATTCGGTGGTGATGTGCTGGAACGCCATCATGAAATCATTGGCCGCATCGATGGATTTATCGACATAGGCAGCGCCGAGGACGTCGCGACGCGTTGTCAAACCCGCGTCGAACAGGCCGCCGAGCGTGATGGTCTGGGTGTAGCTCATGCTGTCGATCCTTCTTTTTGATCCGTTGTCGATGTCGTCGATCTTCGGTGTGCCGCGATCGACGAGACCCTCCCAGCGAGCAGAGCGCGGCGTTCGGCTTGTATAGGCCAACGTGTTCGACAAGGCCGATCGGCGCTTTGCGGCTTGTCCTTGCGGACCACAAAGCAGAAAGCCAGTCAACTGCTTGACAGCCTGTCGGATCGGCGGCGAGTTGGCGCATGACGCGATACGACGAAGGCCGCGGCCATCGCGCCTGCATCGCGCGGATCAACAACGCGCACCATCGCGCGCGAAGCGCCGATAGCGCCTGCATCGACCCGTAGCGCAATCAAGAATAACAGAGGAACGCCCGTGACCAATTCAGCCGCAATCGTCCCGCCCACAAAGGTGACCGTCATCGGTCTCGGCAATATGGGACGCCCGATGGCCGCCTGCATCGCGCGCGCCGGGTTTCAGGTGACGGGCTTCGATCTCTCGGCCGATGCGCGCAGCGCCTTTGCCGGCGAAGGCGGCACGGCCGCTGCCACAGTCGATGAAGCCATCGCCGGCACCGCCGCTGTCATCACCTTGCTGCCGGACGGCAAGATCGTGCGCGCCGCGCTGGGCGGCATCAAGGACAGGCTGGCCAAGGGCACCGTCATCATCGACATGAGTTCGTCGGCGCCACTCGGCACCCGCGCGCTCCGCGAGGAACTGATCGCGGGCGGCCTCGCATTCATCGACGCGCCGGTGTCCGGTGGCGTCAAGCGCGCCATCGACGGCACCCTCGCGATCATGGCAGGCGGCAGCGCATCCACCATCGATCGCGCGGACAAGATCCTGCAGTCGATGGGCAAGCCGGCATTTCGCACCGGCCCGCTCGGCTCCGGCCACGCCGCCAAAGCGCTGAACAACTACGTCTCCGCGGCGGGTCTGGCCGCGGCCGCCGAAGCTCTCGCCATCGGCAGCGAATTCGGCATCGCACCGAACACCCTGGTCGATGTCCTCAACGCCTCCACCGGCCGCAACAACTCCACCGAGAACAAGCTGAAGCAGTTCATGATCCCGGAAACCTATGCGTCCGGTTTCGCTTTGGCGCTGATGGCCAAGGACATCCAGACCGCCAACGACCTCGCCCACCAGATCGGCGTCAAAGCCCCGCTTGCCGACGAGATCACCGCGTTGTGGACGGCTGCGTTACAGCAGCTTGGACCGACGTCGGATCACACCGAGATCGGGCGTTTTTTGACGAAGGGGAAGTGAGGGCGTCGCGATGTCAAAGCCGATTTGACAACGGCTTTGTGCCGATCTGCCGAGGACTTCGGTGACGGAATTGAGACGTCATTGATTCTCAAAATCTGGCTGGGGCGGGAGTGCTATTCGCACCTGTCTCCGGGCCGGTTTGCAGCAAACAGGGTATTTTACAGGGATTTTTGACAATTTAGCCGACCCGTTCGACTCGACTGCGCAATTGGCCGTTATTGCACTGATGAAAACCAGTAAATTCCCTAAGCTAACGAACAGGGAA
Organism: Hyphomicrobiales bacterium; assembly: GCA_026400425.1. GTDB lineage: Bacteria > Pseudomonadota > Alphaproteobacteria > Rhizobiales > Xanthobacteraceae > Tardiphaga. Next base: position 2,645 of record JAPLPC010000514.1, read on the forward strand.
ACAAAATCGCAGTGGAGGGGATCTCGAATGGCGATCAGGGATTTCTTGGTCGCCGAATTCGCTACGGCCACACCGCAGCACCAAGCAAACAGCGCCCGATTTGCGCCAACACTGGCCGTTCGCGGCTCGGCTGTTATGGAACGGCGAAGAAGATACCGTCAAATCGCCGGAACTTCTCCGATGGTCGTGCCGGCCCCGAGGATCGCGCAGGCACCACGCGCGTAAATTGATCGCGGCATATGCATCGCAAGATTTGTATTTTGCACCGAGATCGACGCGCGCCGATGTCACGCAAACTCCCGTTTCGGCCAGGTAGATCCGGACACGACGCGGAGATCGGCGACGCGTTTGATTGATACAGTGTCAGATTTTCGGGTTTCATGATCGTTGTCCTGTCGAGCGAGCTAGAGTTTGGATCCGCCATCGACGGCTATCGTCGTGCCCGCAATCCATCGCGCATCGTCCGACTCGAGGAACGCTGCGACCGGCGTAACATCTTCCGGCTGCTAGATCCGTTTGATCGCCTGAATGCCAAGGACGAAAGCCCTGCCCTGCTCACTCTTTGCGAAACTGGACATGTCAGTCTCAATGACACCCAGCGCGATCGCGTTGACGCGGATGCTCTGCTGTCCGAACACCGCGGCGAAATGCTCGACCAACGGTATCGACCGCGCCCTTCGAAGCAGCATAGGCCGACAACTCTCCGACAGCCGTCAAGTCTAGTCTTCCTTACCTCCTCTTGTGTTCCTATGGGGCCGGCAAATCGCCCGAAGTTGAACCTTGGACAAAAGCCTTGCTGTTCCTTGTTAAGGGTGCGCACTCTCTCACAGTCATTTCCGTCGTTATGGCGGGTCTGGCTGTATGAATGCTGGGCGGCATAAGAGCTACACCGCGATTTACGTCCAACCATCGTCGTCATCCACTTATTAATGACGAAGACGTCGGATGTAATTGTGCAAGCGGGAGCGCTGCCTCTCCCAGCGCTGTGAGCAACCGAAAATAGATAGAGCGATCACTAAAGGACAGTAATTGAAGAAAGCTTCAGCGCCAGATGACTTTTCCCCGCGACCCCAGCTGCGAGCCGACCGGCCTCCAGCGGCAGGCTTTGCTCTTGTCGTTGACGGTCATTACAAGTCAGTATTCGAAACGACGGAGGCCGCCGAAACAGCCGGGCGCAGTTTGAAGTCTGCTTACCCTATGCTCCAGATCGAGATCTATGACGCTGAAGCTAGGGTCCGAAGTCTGCTATCCGAGTAAGAAGCGAATAAGTTTGCCTCTAATAACCAAGATAAGCAGAGCGATACCAGCAGGTTCGATCCATAGAGTCGATCGGTAGTGCCGGAATGCGGTGTGGTTAGTGCGGACCGATGTCGTTTTACACGTCCTCCCCGAAATATCACGCTTCTCACACGGTTCGTGCATAAGAACTATTTGAAACGAGATGCTATTTTGGTGAGCCTGATTGAGGATATCCGCTTTGCGCGCTAGTAGCGGAAGCTTTCAGAACCACGGTCGCATTCCGGACACGTTTATAATCCGCGGCATCGCGCGACGTGGCGGATTCACTGGTTTCGACGAAATGCGCAAAGGCCCTATTTTGAACTGGTCGGTCTTGAGGTGAATATGAGTCAGCTTGATTCCGTCTGGAAGACGCGATGATCAATCATCGAGCGCGTTTGCCTGAATCATCTCTTGCGGATCTGGGATGGAATGATTTCTTCGGCGCTCAAATCTTGCCGGATGAAGAAAGCTCCCTACCCGTGCGCATCAGCGCAGTCCATCGCACGCGTATCACAGGGATATCCGATACTGGGTTGGTCGGACTGGTGCTTCCTGCACGTGCTAACACGGGTCAATTCACCGTTGGAGACTGGGTACTTGCTGACCCGCAGACGCTACTGCTTCAGCGTCGCCTGGAACGCAAGACAGTGCTGGAGCGACACACCAAGGGAGACCGGACATCGCAACTAGCCGGGGCCAATATCGATACGCTCTTCATCGTCACGTCATGCAATGCAGAATTTGATGTCGCTCGGTTGGAACGCTATTTGGCGTTGGCCAATGAAGCACGTATCACGCCGGTGATCTTGCTGACCAAAGCCGACCTCACCCAGGACGCGGCGTCATATCTTGAGCGGGCCGTCGCGTTGCAGCGCGAGCTATCAGTGATCGTTTCCGATCCTCGCAGGGGCGATGTCATCAACGAACTGCGTAGGTGGTGCGGTAAAGGACAAACGGTGGCATTGGTCGGCTCATCAGGGGTTGGAAAATCGACTATGGTCAACGCGCTCGTTGGTCCGGCATCAGGCAAGATTCAGCAGACGGGAAGCATTCGCGAGAATGACGCGCAAGGACGCCACACGACCACCTCCCGCTCGCTTCATGCAATGTTCGGTGGCGGATGGGTGATCGATACGCCGGGAATGCGAACCCTCCATGTTAGCGACGCCGCAGTCGGTATCAGCGAGTTGTTCGTGGAAATCACCGAGCTCGCTCCTCTCTGCAAGTTTCGTGATTGCACTCATGCCCACGAACCGGGTTGCGCAGTCAGCTCCGCTGTGTCGGCCGGCACACTCAAGCCTGAGCGTCTGGCCCGTTGGCGCATGATGGTGGCTGACAATATCAACAACACATCTAAATCGATAAAGCCGGGAGAAAGCAGGCCTGCTGCCAATCGCCGACGTAGACCGCAGATAGAAAACGATAAAATCGCAGCCACGCATGATGAAGAATAGAAGTGACATCTAACGTTTACTTTGTGCCAGAAGTAGTCATCCAAACTCTCAACGGTCGTGTCTACGCAGTCTTTAACCCAATGGCTTGCTTAATCTCCTTGTTCTATGGAGCATCATCATTTTGCGACGCTCAGCGCGGTATGAAGAAGCCGCGCAGGAATACCGCGCGGCTTTAGTTCTTTAGTCCCGAACTGATATTGGATTACTTGACTTTTCCCATGTCCTTAAGCGTCTCGTTGGCCGCCTTGAATGCATCGAGGCCTGCCGGAATGCCGCAATACACGGTGGCGTGCAGCAGGACTTCCTTGATCTCTTCGACGGTCACGCCGTTGTTGATCGCACCGCGAGTATGCAGCTTGATTTCAGGCGAGCGATTGAGAGCGGTCAGCATCGCGAGATTGAGCAGGCTCCGGGTCTTCTTGTCTAGGACCGGACGATTCCAGGCATAGCCCCAGCACCATTCGGTGGTAATGTGCTGGAACGCCATCTGGAAATCATTGGCGGCTTCAATCGACTTGTCGACGTAAGCGGGGCCGAGGACTTCACGGCGGGTCTTGAGGCCTTCGTCGAACAGACCGCCAAGGGTGATCGTCTGGTCGTAGCTCATGTTGTGGATCCTTCTTCTTGGTAGTGGCTTGCCCTCGCCTGCCCTTCGGTCAGATACCGAGATAAGCAGCGCGAACGGCCGGGTTTTCATTTAGCTCGGCGGAAGTGCCCTGGAGTGTGACGCGGCCACTTTCCAGAACATAGCCGCGCGCGGCGACATCGAGCGCGAGACTGACATTCTGTTCAACGAGTAGAATGGACGTCCCGTCGCGATGAATCTTCAAGAACGCCTCGTGCATCTCCTCGACGACCTTCGGCGCAAGCCCGTGGCTGGGTTCATCGAGCAGCAGCAGTTTAGGCTGCAGCATCAACGCGCGACCGACCGCGACCATCTGCTGCTCGCCGCCAGACAGCGTGCCCGCGAGTTGGGAACGTCGCTCCCGCATACGCGGAAACAGTTCGAAGATGCGCTCCATCCGCTGCTGCAGGTCCGTCGCCTTGCGCGCGGTAAACGCCCCCATCATCAGGTTTTCCTCGACACTCATATCCGGGAAGACATGGCGTCCTTCCGGGACATGCGCGATGCCGAGCGACGGGATGTCGTGCGCTGTTCGTGCGGCCAGATCGGTACCGTTGAACCGTAAGGTGCCGCGGACATTGGGAACGAGATGCGAGATCGTTCGCAAAATTGTGCTTTTACCAGCGGTGTTTGCACCTATGATGCAGACGAATTCGCCTTCGTGCATCTCGATGTCGAGATCGTGCAGTACCTCGATGCCGCCATAGCCGGCATTGAGTCCCTTGATTTCGAGTAGGGGTTGAGAGCTGGTCATGCGTGGCCCTCCGCCGAACGGCCAAGATAAGCCTCAACCACCACAGGATCGTTGGCGACCTCGCGCGGCGAGCCGTCGGCGAGCAGCCGGCCGAAATTGAGAACTAGGATTCGATCGCAGATCGCCATGATGGCCCGCATATGATGCTCTACGACGAGCAGCGTGATACCGTCATCGCGAAGCTGTCGGATCAGATCCATGATCTCCTGCATCTCGACGGGATTGAGCGCCGCCATGACCTCGTCGAGCAGCAAAACCTTGGGATCGGTACACAGCGCCCGCGCAAGCTCGACCCGCGCACGCTCAGGAAACGACAGATTGCCGGCCATCTTGTGAGCGACCGTCTTGAGGCCTACGCGATCGAGGCAAATCAGCGCCCGCTCCCGCGCGGTCTCGACATCATGGCGCAGCAAGCCAGCCGTCAGCACATTGTCGAGCACCGAGCTTTCGGCGAACAACGCAACGTTCTGGAACGTCTTGGTCATGCCAAGGCTGGCCACCTTGTGCGGCTTTTCGCCGACGATACTGGTGCCATCGAGCGTGATGGCGCCGGAGTCCGGCTTGATCAGCCCGCACAGCGTACTGAAGAAGGTCGTCTTGCCGGCACCATTCGGCCCAATCAGGCCGACAATCTGCCCCTTAGGAACCGAGAAGGTCACATCGGATAGCGCCTGCAAGCCACCAAAGCGTCGCGAGATGCCGCGCACATCAAGGATCGTCATGATTGCGCTCCCTTGCCCTGAAGCCGAGCGCGCAGCGCCTCGAAGATGGTCACAAGTCCACGCGGACGCCAAAGGATGACGACGATCAGGATCACGCCGAAGATCAATTGCGACAAACCGGCCGCCCCGGATGAGAACAGATCATTCATCAGCTCCTCGATCGGCACGATGAAGAACGCGCCGAGAATGGGACCGGCAGCAGTACCGACACCGCCGATAATTGCGATTAAAGCAACTCGGATAGAGATCGATGCTGCGCTGAACGCGGTGTCGGGGTCGAAGAAGACCGCGACCTGAGCGAATAGCGTGCCCAGCATGGCCGTCAGCACACCGGAGATTACGGCAGTCTGAAGCTTGACCTTGGTGGTGTCGATGCCGATCACCTCTGCAGCCGCAGCGTTTTCACGAATGGCGCGCAGACGATAGCCCATCGCACCTCGCCGGATGACTTCGAAGATCACGGTGACGATGATAAGCGCCGCGAGTGCGATATAGGCGTGAGGGAGCAGCTGCTTGAACGAATAGGCAGCAAAATTTGGCGGCACAAACGGTACGGATAATCCGCCCGGCCCACCGGTTAGTGGCGTCCAGACATTGGCGATCACGCGGGCCACTTCACCGAAGGCAAGCGTTGCCAGTGCGAAATAGTGACCTTGCAGCCGCATAGTCGGGATCGCAATGATAAGTGCTGCAAGACCACCGAGCGCACCGGACGCGAACATGCCGATCCACGGGCTAATGCCGAAATTGATCAGAAGAATTGTGGAAGTGTAGGCACCAATACCAAAGAAAGCGGCGTGTCCAAGCGACAGCTGATTGGCAAGACCGCCGATCAGATTCCACGCTTGCGCCATTGCGGCGAATAGAAGCGTGAAGGTGAACACGCGAATCCAGTATCCGGTCGGGCTCAGGAACTGCGGCACGGCTGCCAGAATAAGAACGAACATAGCAATCGCAATCCAGCGCTTCATCGGCTTGCTCCCACGAGACCCTGCGGCCGAACGGCAAGCACGAGAATGAAGACCAGGAAGAGAACGAGATTCTGTAGCTGGATCGGAAAGAACAGCGCGGAAAGTGCCTGAATGACACCAACCGCCAGACCACCAACCACTGCGCCTGCAACACTACCCAAGCCGCCCAACACGACGACCGTAAACATCAAGACGACGAACTGACTGCCGACCTGAGGAAACACCGTAACATAAGGCAGAATGACCGCGCCGCCGAAAGCGGTGAGACCGACGCCGAGCGCAAAAGCCATTTTGTACATCAGGGCCGTGTCGATGCCCATCAATTGTGCTGCCATGGGGTTTTGAGCGGTCGCACGCATCGCACGACCGAACCAGCTTGTCCGCATGAACCACCACAAAGCTACGCCGCAAGCCAGCGACATGGAAAATGCGATCAGATACGGCACGCTGATAAATAGCGAGCCGAGCGACAGCGACATGGTCTGATACGATGTCGTCACCGAGCGGAACTGAGATCCGAATGAAAGCAGCGCGCCGTTTTCCATCACGATTAGCAAGCCGACCGTCAGAAAGATCTGAGCAACCGACGGTGCCTTCAGCACGCGCGAAATCAATTGCCCCTGCACGAACCAGCCGAGAGCGAACGCCACTGCAAATGACAGCGGCGCCGCAAGGACGGGATCGAGGCCGAGATAGGC
>JAPLPC010000593.1 GCA_026400425.1 Hyphomicrobiales bacterium
CTATCCCTATTCGAACTTCCTGCCCACCAAAGGCAACGTCATCCAGATCGACGAGCGCGCGCAGGTGCTGGGACGACGCACACCGACGGTCCTCGGAGTCATCGGCTCCGCACGGCCATCGCTGGCGATCCTGCTCGGCCGCGTTCAGGCTAAGACCGACGGCAAGTTCTTCGAGAAAACGTTGCACGCCCGCAGGAAGTGGGACGACATGCTCGACAAGCAGGCCGATCCCGCCCGCAGCAAGCGCAAGACGCATCCACAGGCGGTCGCGCGCATCACCAGCGATCTCGCACGCCCCGATGCCATCTTCGTGCTCGATACCGGCCTGAACACGTTGTGGTCGGCCAACTGGATTCGACAGACGGGCACGCAACGCATCACGGGGTCGTTCAACAACGCGGCCGTAGGTACAGCGGTCGGTCAGGCCAATGGCATCCAGATTCTGGATCGCACCAAGCAGGTGATCGTGTTGACCGGCGATGGCGGCTTCAACATGCTGATGGGAGAATTCATGACCGCCGTGCAGCACAAGCTGCCGATCAAGGTCATTGTCTACAACAATTCCGCGCTTGGCCTGATCACGCTGGAAGCCGAGAGCGTCGGCCTCGCGCCGTTCCGTGAAGCGATCGAATTTCCGAATCCGGATTTTGCTGCGCTGGCGCGTGCCTGCGGGGCGCAGGGATTCACCGCAAAACAGCCGGGCGAGCTGAAGAAAGCGATCGCCGACGCGCTGTCCTGTGACGGCCCGGCCGTCGTCGATTGCGTGGTGGCAGCCGACGAGGTCCCCAATCTGCCGCATGTCGAGGCCAGCATGGTCGGCAACTACGCATTGGCCAAGATCAAGGAAGCCGTGATGGCTGTAACGGGCTGAGGTCACGCTTTCCGCGGCTGTCATGCAGGGCGAACTGTATTGATAAAGTACACTTCACCCTGCCTGCTCATTTTCTCGCCGAGAATGTTTCCGGCTTGCACAAAGCCGGAGCATAAGTGCGGGCTTCGATTGTGAAAACGACGGAAATCACCTGAAACGTCGATGCGGAGGTGACCGGTCATAGTGGCACGCTGTTTGCGTAGCAACGGGATCTCACGAGGTGCCGTCATGCCGCCCAAGCAAGTGCAACTGAGTGTCGCCAATGTCAGCAAATCGTTTGCCGGCAAGAATGGCGACGTCAACGTGCTGGACGATCTGTCGTTCAGCATCAATGAAAGCGATTTCGTCAGCATCATCGGGCCTTCGGGGTGCGGCAAGACGACCATCTTCAACATCATCGCCGGCCTGCTGGAGCCTGACAGCGGCACCATCACCTATCGCGGCCAGGAGATCGACAGCCTGCGCGGCCGCGTCGGCTACATGATGCAGAAGGATCTGCTCTTTCCGTGGCGCACGGTGCTCGGCAATGTTCTTCTCGGCCTCGAAACGAGAGGCGTCGATGCCAGGGAAGCCGAGGCCAAGGCGCACGAATATCTGAAACAGTTCGGCCTCGCCGGCTTCGAGAACGCCTATCCGAAAACACTGTCCGGCGGCATGCGGCAGCGCGTGGCACTGATCCGCACGCTGATCATGGACCCCGACATCCCGCTGCTCGACGAACCTTTCTCCGCGCTGGATTACCAGACCCGATTGTATCTCGAAGGCGTGCTCAAGGACGCCGTACAGACGTACAAGAAGACGGTCATCCTCGTCACCCATGACATCGACGAAGCCGTCGCGCTGTCGAAGCGCGTGGTGGTTCTGTCCGGTCGCCCGGCGCGGGTGAAGGTCGTGCATGAGATCGACATCGACGCGACCTCCCCCGTGACGGCGCGCAACGACGCGAATTTTGCAACCTATTTCAAGACGCTCTGCGCCGAGCTCGACATCCAGACCGAGAAGACCGCATGACGATGACGATCCAGACCGCTGCGCCCGTTCGCGCCAAGCGCAAGCTCAAGCTCGCACGCAAGCGCGCGACCTTCGACACCACGCTCGGCCGCGCCTTCCTGCAGATTGCCGCCGTGGCCATTTTCTTTGCGCTGTGGGAAGCCGGCGTGCATGCCGGTTATGTCTCCGCGTTCCTGATGGGATCGCCGTCCGGCATCTTCGCCACCTTCTACAAGCTGATCCTGAGCGGCGAGCTGCTGGCGGATTCCTGGATCACGCTGTTCGAAGCCATTCTGGGCTTCGTCATCGGCACCATCTTCGGATCGCTGTTCGGACTGGCGCTATGGTATTCGGTGTTCGTCGCAAAACTGGTCGAGCCATTCATCGTCGCCATCAATTCGGTGCCGAAGATCGCGCTGGCGCCGATCGTGGTGCTGTGGTTCGGCACCGGGTTGATCTCGAAAGTGGCACTCGCCGTGTCGCTCACCGCGCTGGTCGCTCTGATCGCCGCCTACCAGGCTGCGAAGGACGCCGACGTCGATCTGCAGTCGCTGATGATCTCCATGGGCGCCGACAAGCATCAGGTGTTCTGGAAGGCGGTGGTGCCCTCGACGCTGCCGGCGATCATCGCGACGTTCCGCATCAATATCGGTTTCGGACTGGTCGGCGCCGTCGTCGGCGAATTCATCTCGTCGCAACGCGGCCTCGGCCACATGATCTTCCTGGCATCCAGCCTCTACGACCTCAACTCGGTCTGGGTCGGGCTGTTCACGCTGATGATCCTCGGCTTCGTTCTCTACTACGTCATCGACATTATCGAGCGCACGTCACTGCCCTGGAAACAGGCCACCACGTCGCATCAGATTCAGGTCTAGTTCGTTTTCCCATCCTTCTCATCACGGAGACTTCCATGTCGTTGCTCAAGCATATCGCCTGCGCCACCGCGCTGGCCGGGCTGCTGTTTGCCTCGCCGGCCTCGGCGCAGAACAAGAAGGTCGTGCTGTCGCAGGCGTTCCAGTCGATGTTGTATCTGCCGCTTTACGTAGCCATCAATGAGGGCTTCTTCACCGCGCAGGGCCTCGACCTGACGAAGGAGACCGCGGGCTCGCCGACGGTGGCGCTGTCGGCCGTGATCTCCGGCAGTGCACAGTTCTCGATCCACGGGCCGGAATGGACGGCGATCGCCGCATCGAAGGGCGCACCGGTCGGCATCATCGCCAATGTCGTCAACGGCGCCGCGGTGTGGATCGCCGCAGCCCCGGATTTCGACTTCAAGGATGTGAAAAGCCTAAAGGGCCAGAAGATCGTCACCGGCACCATGCCGACGACGAGCACCTCGCTGTTCCTGAAGTTGCTGAAGGAGAACGGCATGGACGGCAAGACCGACGTGGAGATGATCCAGGTCGCGATCGGCACCGAGCCCGGCCCGTTCCTCGCCAAGCAGGCGCAGGTCGCTGTCATGTATGAGCCCGGTCTCGATCAGGTCGTCGCCAAGGGCATGAAGGTCGTCTTCGGCTTCCCGAAGAGCTACGGCGCCTATGCGTTCTCGTCCGTGACGGCGCGCAACAATGTCGATCCCGATCTGGCGCAGCGCGTCACCAACGGCATGGAGATGGCCATGCGCTTCATGAAGAAGGACCCGGCCAAGACCGTCGCCATCGCGCAGAAGGAGTTCCCGACCCTGGACCCGATGGTGATCGGAGCCGCCGTCAAGCGCATGCGGGCCGACGGCGTCTATCCCGACAGCATCGACATCTCGGCGCCCTCGCTCAAGATCTCGATGGACACCCAGATCGCGCTCGGTAATCTCGCGGCGCAGCCGGACTACAATACGTTCGTGGTGCGGAAGTATATCGAGCCGGCGCTGGCGATGAAGTGATCTTACACCGGCCGACATCGTCTCCCTCCCCCAAGCGGCAAAGCCGCGCCGTGGGGAGGGTCCGCCGATAGGCGGGGGTGGGGTGCCTCCGCAAGCTCCGGAGTTTGTGGCACCCCGCCCGTCTCGACCGCTACGCGGTCGATCCACCCTCCCCACCGCGCACAGCTTCGCTGCGCTTGGGGGAGGGACAACCAAGCTCTGAGGTTTGACGTGAGCAATTCTTTCACAACCGAGGCCGGCGTGCTCGATCTGCTGCGGCACTTCAAGAGCGATACGTCCGCGGCCGATCATTACGCGTCCGAACGTCTCGCCCAGGCGCGCGCCATCGAGCCCGTCCTCAGGGCTTTCGAAGTTCTTCCGACCGATACGTCGCGCAAGCCGGGGCCGCTGTCGGGCATCCCCGTGGCGATCAAGGACATCTTCGCCACCACCGACATGCCGACCACAAATGGCTCGCCGATCTATCGCGACCACGTGCCGGCCGCCGACGCCTGGGTGGTGGAACGGCTGCGCAATCTCGGCGCCACCATTTTCGGCAAGACGGTCTCCACGGAATTCGCCTGGCGCCAACCCGGCCCGACCACCAATCCCTGGAACAGCCGGCACACGCCCGGCGGATCGTCTTCGGGCTCCGCCGCAGCCGTCGCCGCAGGCCTGGTGCCGCTCGCGCTCGGCAGCCAGACGCTGGGATCGATCATTCGCCCGGCGGCCTTCAACGGCGTGGTCGGATTCAAACCGAGCTACGGCGCCATTCCGCGCCGCGGCGTGCATCCACTCTCCGGGTCGCTCGACCATATCGGCTTCTTCGCGCGGCAGGTCGACGACGTCGCCTATGCCCTGTCGCTGCTGGCAGGCACCAGCGACAGCGACCTGCACGGGCAACCCGTGCCCGCCTTCGAAGTATCCGTGGCGCAGGGCCTTCAGCCGCTGCCGGCGCCGCGCCTCGCCGTCGTGCATTTCGCCAAATTCGCCAAGGCCGCAAGCGAGCAGCAACAGCTGTTCGGCGCATCGATCACACGGCTGCGATCTGCCGGCGCTGTCATCGATGACCTGGAGCTGAGCGAGCTCGACCACGTCAGCTGGGACGCCATCAATATTATCCTCGCCAGCGAAGCTGCGGTGATTTTCGGCGATCTCGTCGCGCGTCATCCGGACAAAGCGAGTGAGCATCTCAAGCTGCTGGTGAAGACAGGCAATAGCCACAGTGCGGCGGACTATCTCAAAGCAAAGGCGCAACAGCAACGATTGCGCGCAGATTTCACCGCCCGGATGGCCCCCTATGACGCCGTGCTGACCCTGCCCGCCACCGGCGAGGCGCCCGAAGGGCTGGAATTCACCGGTGACGCCGCATTCTGCGCGCCGTGGACGCTGATGGGCGTGCCCGCAGTGGCGCTGCCCGCCGGCTTCGGCCGCAACGGCCTGCCGCTCGGCTTACAGGTCGTCGGGCCCTATCGGCACGACGTCCGCACACTTCGCGTGGCCAAATGGATCGAGGCGACGTTGGCGTTTCAAATCGGCCTGCCGAAACTCGTGAGCTGATCTCTCAAAACCGAGGCGCAATAGTCCTTGCGCATTCTCTCTGATCGTCGATCATGACACCCGACGGTTCCGTTCTGCGGGACCGCTGGACAAGCATCCGCGCACAGACAGCGGAGCCAGACAAAGATCGGGAGCCCATGAACGTCCAGGGACATATCGCCACGACTCCGTCCGTGGCTGCGCAAGCCGAGCATTTCGATGTCATCGTGGTCGGAGCCGGCATCTCCGGCATCGGCGCCGCCTATCATCTCACCCAGCAAAGCCCTGACAAGCGATTTGCGATCCTCGAGATGAAGGATGGGTTTGGCGGCACATTGCACACCCACCGTTATCCCGGCATCCGC
>JAPLPC010000380.1 GCA_026400425.1 Hyphomicrobiales bacterium
CCAATGCTTCGCGTTCGATCCACCCTCTCCCACAAGGGGAGAGGGAAGAAAAAACCTTCTACTCCAGCATCTCCGCCACGGCCTTGCCGCACGCACCGGTGTCGGCCTGGCCGCCGAGGTCGCGGGTGCGCAGCGTGCGCTCTTCCAGCGTGCGCTCGATCGCCTTGACGATGGAGTCCGCTGCGGTCTTCTCGCCGAGATGCTCCAGCATCATCGCGCCCGACCAGATCATGCCGATCGGATTGGCGATGCCCATGCCAGCGATATCCGGCGCCGAGCCGTGCACCGGTTCGAACACTGACGGGAAATCGCCGGTCGGATTGATGTTGCCCGACGGCGCGATGCCGATGGTGCCGGTGCAGGCGGGGCCGAGATCCGACAGGATGTCACCGAACAGATTGGAGGCGACGACAACGTCGAACCAGTCGGGATGCATGACGAAATTCGCGGTCAGAATATCGATGTGATACTGGTCCCACTTCACGTCGGGATAGTTCTCGCCCATCGCCTTCACGCGCTCGTCCCAATACGGCATCGTGATCGAGATGCCGTTCGACTTGGTCGCCGAGGTCAGATGCTTCTTCGGCCGCGACTGCGCGAGATCGAAGGCGAATTTCAGAATGCGATCGACGCCGGTCCGGGTCATCACCGTCTGCTGAGTGACGAATTCGCGATCGGTGTCGGGAAACATGCGACCGCCCACCGATGAGTATTCGCCCTCGGTATTCTCGCGCACCACCCAGAAATCAATGTCTCCAGGCTTGCGGCCCACCAGCGGACACGGCACGCCGGGCATCAACCGCACCGGACGCAGATTGACGTACTGATCGAATTCGCGCCGGAACTTGATCAGCGATCCCCACAGCGAGATGTGGTCCGGAATCTTTGCCGGCAGGCCGACGGCGCCGAAATAGATCGCGTCATGCTTGCCGATCTGCGCCTTCCAGTCGTCCGGCATCATCTGACCGTGCTTCTCGTAATAGTCGTAGGACGAGAAGTCATAGTGATCGAAATGCAGCTTGACGCGATGCTTCTTCGCCGCCGCTTCCAGCACGCGCAGGCCTTCCGGCATCACTTCCTTGCCGATGCCGTCGCCGGGGATGACCGCAATCCGATATTCTTTGCTCACGTGAGGTTTCCTTCGCCGATTTGATTGCGACAGGTTTGACCCAAAGCCGCGGCGCGATCAACGCTGCAGTGCAATGTTGACCGCATTTGCGGTGGCGGCCTAACTCGCATCATCGCGAAACGGAGACATTCCATGGATCTTCACCTGCGCGGCAAACGCGTTCTGATCACCGGTGCCTCCAAGGGCATCGGCGCTGCTGCTGCCGAAACCTTTGCAGAGGAAGGCGCCCATCTGCACCTTGCCGCCCGCAATGTCGCAATGCTGCAGCAGGTCGCCGATGGCTTACGCACGCGCTATCAGATCGACGTCGCCGTGCATGGCATCGACCTGCGCAACCCAGACGATCTGGCTGCGCTTGCTGCAGCTGCGGCGGATGTCGACATCCTCATCAATAATGCCGGCGATATCCCCGGCGGGACGCTCGACAAGGTGGACGAGCCGACCTGGCGGCATGCCTGGGAGCTGAAAGTCTTCGGCTTCATCAATCTGACGCGGCTGGTCTATGCGCAGATGAAGGCGCGCGGCGGCGGCGTCATCGTCAACGATATCGGCGCAGCCGGCGAGAAGTTCGACGCCAACTATATCTGCGGCAGTGCCGGCAACGCGGCCTTGATGGCCTTCACACGGGCGCTCGGCGGCAAGAGCCTGAAGGACAACATCCGCGTCGTCGGCATCAATCCCGGCCCGGTGGAAACCGAGCGCTACGCCACGCGGATGCGCGCGCAGGCCAAGGCGCAATTGGGCGACGAAAGCCGCTATCGCGAGTTGGAGCAAAACCTGCCGCTTGGCCGCGCCGCCAAGCCACGCGAGATCGCCGACCTGATGGCGTTTCTAGCCTCCGATCGCGCCGGCTATACGTCCGGCGTGATTTATACGGTGGATGGTGGGTCCAGCGCGGGATTCAACAACTAGACGTCAGGCGATGAGCCTTTCAGCTCAACGCGCCGGCATGCACCCACCATAGCGGATGCGCGAGCTGGATGACATCAGCGGCGCGCTGCGCGTCCGTATCGTTGTCGAACAGCGCGAAGCATGTCGCACCCGAGCCGGACATCCGCGCCAGGCGAACGCCGGCCGTCGCACCGAGCGCCGTCAACACGTCCCCGATCACGGGTTCGACCTTCAGCGCGGGCGCCTCGAGATCGACGCGCAACTGGCCATTCTTGAGGCCAAGTCGCTGGAACACGTCCTTGGTTGCGACAGGCACGCGCGGATTGACCATCACGCAAGGCAGCCGCGGCAGGCTGAGCGGCAACAGATTGTCACCGACGCCCGTCATCACGCAGGCATGCGACCGCATGCAGACCGGCACATCGGCGCCGGTCAGGCGCGCCACGTCCATGACGCGGGGATCGTCGGCTTCGAGGTGATTGGCTCGCATGAGAAGCCGCAACGCCGCGGCGGCATCCGCGGAGCCGCCGCCGATACCGGCCGCAACCGGCAAATGCTTGTCGAGCGCGAAGGTGCCGAATGTCAGGCCGTCGATCTTTTCACCAAGCAGCCGCGCCGCCTTGATGACGAGATTGTCGGCATTGTCGCCGCACTCCTGCGCGCGCGGGCCGCTTGCGGTCAGCACGAGATCGTCGCCCGGCGTCAGCGTCAGTTCGTCTGCGCAATCGGCGAAGGCCACCACGCTATCGAGATCATGATAGCCGTCCGCACGCCGCCCGATCACGCGCAATGTCAGATTGACCTTTGCGCGCGCCGATTCCTCCAAAGCAGGCTGCCCAGTGCCCGCCGATGCCCCCGTCATTCGATCAGCCGCCTTTATCGCTATCTTTTTTCGGCTCCTGCTTGTCGGCCGAAGCCGCCGCAGGAGCCATTTCGTTCAGAGCGCAGCCTTCGGGCTTGTCGCTACCATCGGTCGGCACGCACTTCTGCAGCTTGGCCTCGATCTTCGGCAGCTCTTCCGCTTCCGGCTTGAGGTCCTTGGCATGCTGCCATTGGAAGGCAGCTTCCAGCTTGCGGCCAACGCGCCAATAGGCATCGCCGAGATGATCGTTGACGGTCGGGTCTTCCGGCTTCAACTCGATGGCGCGCTCGAGCTGCTTGGTGGCGTCCTCGTAATTACCGAGGCGGTAATAGGCCCAGCCGAGCGAGTCGACGATGTAGCCGTCGTCGGGACGCTGCTGCACGGCCCTCTTGATCATCGC
>JAPLPC010000656.1 GCA_026400425.1 Hyphomicrobiales bacterium
AAGACCGATAGCGGCGAAGAGGTCCGCGCCCGCTATTGCGTCATGGCCGCCGGCAACCTCTCGACCCCGCGCGTGCCGGACTTCAAGGGCATCCATGACTTCAAGGGCAAGTGGTACCACACCGGCCTGTGGCCGCATGAGGGCGTCGACTTCAAAGGCAAACGCGTCGGACAGATTGGAACGGGATCGACCGGAATCCAGGCCGCACCGGTTATCGCCGAGCAAGCCGGACATCTCACCGTGTTCCAGCGCACCGCCAATTACAGCATTCCGGCGCGCAACCGCCCGGTGTCGACTGATGAGATCAGGCACACCCGGGAGACCTATGACGAGATCTGGAAGCTGGCGCGCGCGGGCACCAATGGCCATCCGTTCAGCATCTCGGCGCAGTCGGCGCTGTCGGTCTCCGAGACCGAGCGCGCGGAGATCTATGAGAAGGCGTGGCAACGTGGCGGGCTGCGGTTCCGGGCATCGTTTTCCGACGTGCTGCAGAGCGCCGATGCCAACCTGACGGCGTCGGATTTCCTGCGCGACAAGATCAAGCAGGTGGTCGAGGATCCCGTCGTTGCTGAAAAGCTGACGCCGCGCGACCACGGCTTTGCCACCAAACGTCCACCGATCGACAGTGGCTATTTCGAAACCTTCAACCGGGACAATGTGCTGCTCGTCGATATCAAGGCGGAGCCGATCGTCGAGGTCACGCCAAGCGGCATTCGAACCACGAAGCAGGACTATGAGCTCGACATCATCGTCTTTGCCACCGGGTTCGACGCACTGACCGGGCCGCTGGTCAATCTCAACATCAGCGGCATCGACGGCATCAAGCTGAAAGACGAGTGGGCGGCAGGCCCGCGAAATTATCTCGGGCTGCAATCGCCGAAATTTCCCAACCTGTTCACGATCACCGGACCCGGCAGTCCTTCGGTGCTTTGCAACATGCCGATCGCGATCGAGCAGCATGTCGATTGGATCACCGATTGCATCGGGGCGATGCGCGCAAAAGGTCTGCGGCGCATCGAGGCGGAGCCGGAAGCGACCGACAAATGGGTGGCGCATGTCAATGAAGCCGCCGCAGCAACGCTGCTGCCGATGGCCAGTTCGTCCTGGTACCTCGGCGCCAACGTGCCTGGAAAGCCGCGCGTCTTCATGCCCTATGCCGGCGGCTTCGCGCGCTATACGGCGATCTGCGACGACGTTGCACAGGGCGGCTACCGCGGTTTTGCGCTGAGGTAGCGAGGAGGATCCAAAAGTCTGTTGGACAGCGTGCTGCGCATGCGGCACGATCTTGCGTAAGAGACAAAGACTCCCATGCAGGGAGCAGGCTCGCTGCGATTCTGATTACAGACCAATAACAATGCGTACCGGCAAAGCCGGACGTCACATCAGGGAGGGATCGATGACGAAGACCACCAAGGGAATTTCGCGCCGACGCGTTCTCAAGGGCGCAGGGGCCGTCGCGGGGCTCGCCGTATTCGGCACACCGCATATCGCCGGTGCGCAAGCCAAGGTGATCAAGATCGCGCTGCCGACCATCCTGTCAGGCCGCGTGGCCATTCTCGGCACATCGAGCCGATCTGCGGTCCAGCTCGCCTTCAATCAGCTCAACGATGCCGGCGGCATCAACGGCCGCAAGTTCGAAGTGGTCGATCGCGATTCCAAGGGGCGTCCCGACGAAGCCGCAAAGGTGACGCGCGATCTCGTCAACAATGACGGTTGCGAGATCGTGATCGACGGCGAGGCGTCGTCCGGCAGTTTCGCCGTTCATGAAGTGGTGCGCGATCTCGGTATTCTCTGTCTGCACACCTGCAGCGAAACCTCGTCGCTGACGGCCGATCCCAAACAGTTCGGCAAGAACGTGTTCCGATGCGCCCGGCAGGGTATCCACGACGCCGTCGCAGGCGGCAGCTATGCCGCGAAGATCGCCAAGGAGAAGGGCCTCAAGAAATGGGCCACTTGTTCGCCGGACTACGCTTATGGCCGCGACAACACCGCCGAGTTCCTGCAATATGCCAAAGTGTTCGAACCATCCATCGAGGTGGTCGATCAGTTATGGCCAAAACTGTTTGCGCCAGATTACACCGAGAGCATCACCAAATTGCTGCAGGTGAAACCGCAGGCCGTATATTCCGCGCTTTGGGGCGGCGATCTCGTTGCATTCATCGAACAATCGAACCTGTATCGTTTGTTCGCAAACACGGCGTATTTCTCGGGCGGCCTCGGCGATCCTCCGATTCTCAGCGCCATCAAGAATCTGCCGGTGGGTCTCAACACGGCGTATCGCTACAACAAGACGTTCCCGAACTCACCGGAGAACACTGCCTTCAACGATGCCTATGTGAAGGTCGCGCCGAATGAGCCCACCAACTGGGCGTGGCAGAACTATGCGGCTGCCCAATTCATCATCGAGGCGCTGCGCCGGACCAATGCCTCGACCGACAGTTCCGTGCTTGCCAAGGAGATCGCCGGCATGACGGTGAAGCAGCCGTTCGGCGGCAGCGGGATCACCATGCGCGAGAGCGACCATACCATCATCAATTATCCGGTGGCGTGGGGCAAGACGCAAAGCAAGGCGCCGTGGGTCACCGACTATGTCGATACCGAGTGGTCCAAGATTCTCGAATTCGAGAAGCAGTGGAAGAAAGAGAAGGGCTACGCCTGAGCTATCGGCGGCGCGACGTCGTGGGACGAGCCATGTTTCCGCGATGT
This sequence comes from Hyphomicrobiales bacterium, assembly GCA_026400425.1. Lineage (GTDB taxonomy): Bacteria > Pseudomonadota > Alphaproteobacteria > Rhizobiales > Xanthobacteraceae > Tardiphaga. The sequence continues at coordinate 2,707 of JAPLPC010000656.1, forward strand.
CGTGCCGGCCTTTTGAACGTCGCTGCCGACGCTTCTCCCACAAACCGGCTCGCCGCTTCCGGCGGCCGGCGCGGGATTGCTCAGATCGAAGGACACCGTTGTGAACCTTGAAGCTCTTTTCTCTTGTCTGTCGTCATCGGCTTGTGCCGTTACCCAGGTCTCGACGGCGCTTATCATCGGCATGTTGTTGTTCATGGTGGCGTCCGGCCTGTCGCTGATCTTCGGCGTGCTCGGCGTGATCAATTTCGCTCACGGCGCATTCTACATGGCCGGCGCCTATATCGCCTTCTTCACCTATCAGGCGACCTCGAGCTTTCTTGCGGCGTTCCTGGCGGGCGCTGCGGGCGTCGGGTTGATCGGCGTCATCTTCGAGCGGTTCGTCATCAGCAAGGTGTATGGCAAGGACATCCTGATGCAGCTGCTGGTCTGCTACGCCGTGATCCTGATCTTCGACGATCTGGTGAAAATGGTTGCCGGTCCCGAATACAAGATGATGGGAATGCCCGAGGTGTTCGCCCTGCCGCCGCTCGAACTCGCGGGCGGCTTCGTGCCGGCATATTACGTCTTCATGATCGGCGCGAGCCTCGTCATCGGTCTCGGTCTCTGGCTGGCCATCGAGAAGACCCGGATGGGAAAAATCGTTCGCGCGCTTGCGATCAACCCGCAGATGGTCGGCGCACTCGGTATCAATACAACGCTGCTCTATGCCGCGGTGTTCGGCATCGGCAGCGCGCTGGCCGGCGTCGCCGGTGCCCTTGCGGCGCCGACCCGTACCCTGACCCCGGGGATGGGTCTGTCGATCCTGATCGAGAGCTTCATCGTTACCGTGATCGGCGGCATGGGATCGATCGTGGGCGCACTGATCGCGGCGCTGCTGATCGGTTTCACGCGCGCCTTCGGTGCCATCGGTTTTCCGCTCTTCGTCGATGGCATGATGTTCGGCATGATGGCGATCGTTCTGATCATCAAGCCGAGCGGCTTGCTCGGCCGTGAGGTGACGCGATGACGCGCTCAGGCATGTTGCGCGACGCCGTCATCGCGATCGTTGCCCTCGCGGTCCTGGTGGCGATCCCGTTCGTCTTCACCAAACCGTCGCTACGTGATTTCCTGATCTACGTCATGGCCTATGGGCTGTTGGCGATGTCGCTGAATCTGCTGGTCGGGTTGACCGGGCTGGTGTCGTTCGGCCATGCGGCCTTCTTCGTATCCGGCGCCTATATGTTCGGCCTGCTGATGCAGTCGGGAAACGTGTCGATCCCGGTTGCCATGCTGATCACCGTTGCCGGCACGGCCATGCTCGCTCTGGTCATCGGTGCCATCTGTGTCCGCCTCAAGGAAATCTATTTCTCTTTCATCACGCTGGCCTTCCAGATGTTCATCCACTCCATCATCTTGACCTGGGTCAGCCTCACCGGCGGTGATCAGGGCCTTCGCGGCGGTATACCGCGTCCGCCGTTCCTCGGTATCGATCTCGGCAACAGCGTCGCGCTCTACATCTTCTGCGCTTGCGTGTTCATGATCTGCATCGTGGTGATGCGGCAGATCTGGCAATCGCCGTTCGGCTATACACTGCGGCTGATCCGCGACAATCCGAACCGCGCCAACTATCTCGGCGTCGATATCATCCGCATGAAGCTCGGAATCTTCGTCATCGCCGGCGCCATGGCCAGCGTCGCCGGCATGCTGCTGGCGCTGTTCGTGTCGGGCGCCTATCCGGAATTCGGCTTCTGGACCACGTCCGGCGAAGCGATCTTCATGATCATGCTCGGCAGTTCCCAGCTCTTCATCGGTCCGATCATCGGAGCGATCCTGCTGCGTTTGCTTGAGCATTTCGTATCGATCTATACCGAGTATCACGGGCTGGTGCTGGGGCTCGTCATTCTGGCCATCGTGCTCGGCCTGCGCCGCGGCGTCGCCGATTTCGTCGTCGAATGGATCGAGCGTCGCAAGGCGGCGAGAGCGCCTGCAACGACCGAACATACGGCCTGTGCGAAGGAGGGCGCCCTATGATGCTCTCGGTGCAAAATCTCGATAAGCGTTTCGGCGGCGTGCATGCGACGCGAAACGTGTCCATCGACTTTCCCGCTGGTTCGCTGACGGCCATCATCGGACCCAACGGTGCCGGCAAGACCACGTTCTTCAACCTGATCTCTGGCGCCTTTCGGCCGAATTCGGGAAAGGTGATTTTCGACGGGCAAGACATCGTCGGGAAGTCCAGTCTTGAGATCGTGCGGCTCGGCATGATGCGCGCGTTTCAGGTGGCCGAAATCTTTCCGAGCCTGACGGTGAACGAGGCGCTCACCGCCGCAGTGATCTCGCATCAGCGGAAGTCCTGGACTTTCATGAGCCGTTTCCCCGTTCCGGAAGCTCAAACCTCCGCGGAGGAGATCATCGAGTTGCTCGGTCTCGAGGACAAAGCGGACACGCTGTCGCGCAATCTCTCGCATGGCGACCAGAAACTGCTCGATATCGGTCTGGCTCTCGCCATGCAGCCCAAGGTGCTGTTGCTCGATGAGCCGACCGCTGGCATGGGCCCCGACGAACGCTGGCGCATGATCGGTAAGGTTCAGCATCTGTGGTCGGTGAAGAAGATGACCGTGCTGTTCATCGAGCATGACATGGATATCGTCTTCAAGATCGCGCAGCAGATCCACGTTCTGAAATATGGCGCGGTACTCGCCACCGGTACAGCCGACGAAATTCGGCGCAACCAGGATGTCATCGACGCCTATCTCGGCACCGACCACCATCTGTCCGAAGCGATAGGAGAGACATGATGGCTGCACCTTTCCTGCATGTCGAAGCGGCCGACGTCTATTATGGCTCGAGTCAGATCCTGTTCGGCGTCGATCTTGCGGTCGAGCAGGGCCAGACCATGGCTCTGCTCGGCTTCAAGATGATCGCCGGCCTGGCACCGCCGCGCCGCGGCAAGATCGAGTTGGGTGGCCAGGAGCTAGCCGGGCGGCCTTCCTACAAGATCGCACGTGCGGGCATCGGTTATGTCCCGGAAAACCGCCAGGTATTTCCGGAGCACTCCGTCGATGACAATCTGATCGTCGCCGTCAAGAAGGGACCGCGCGGTGACGACCACTGGAATCGGGAGCGCATCTACGAGGTCTTTCCGATTCTGGCCACGATGAAAGACCGCATGGCGGGGCGCCTGTCGGGCGGCGAGCAGCAGATGCTCACCATCGCGCGGACGCTGATGGGCAATCCCGATGTGCTGCTGCTTGACGAGCCGAGCGAAGGTCTCGCGCCAATCATCGTCCAGGCGATCGGCGACCTCATCAGAACATTGCGCGACATGGGCGTCACCATCCTTCTTGCGGAGCAGAACATGCATTTCTGCCTCGGCATCGCCACCCATGCCACGGTCATCGACAAGGGACAGATCGTCTATCGTGCCACGATCGAAGACCTCAAGCACAACGACGCCATCAAGCAACGGTATCTCGCGGTCTAACGCGATCGTCGCCGCGGTAATGCGGCGCACCAACAAGAAAAAGACATCGGGAGTGCAATCATGACACGAGACGAGGGACGCGGCCGTATTGCCGTCGTGACCGGCGGGGCCAGCGGCATCGGGCTTGCCACCGCAGGCGTGCTGATCGAACGTGGCTGGCGCGTCGTCATCTCGGATATCGATGCCAAGGCCAATCGGGAGTCCGCCGCCAGCATCGGCGCGGACGCCGTGCCGCTCGACGTGACCAACGAACAAGCCACCGAAGCCGCTTTCGCCGACATCGAGGCGCGACTTGGGCCGATCGACGCATTGTTCGCGAATGCAGGTGTGATCCAGTCCGGGGGGCGGTCGGAAGACCTGCCATTTGCAGAATTCGACCGGGTCATCGCAGTCAATTTGCGCGGCGTCTATGTGTCTTGCATCACGGCCGGCAAGCGCATGACGCATCGTGGCCGCGGCGGCATCGTTATCACGGGCTCCGTCACCGCGTCGCGCACCGCGCCGCTGTATGCCTATGCGCCCTCCAAGGCTGCCGTCGTTCATATGGCGGCGTGTCTCGCGGCGGACTGGGGCCGCTCCGGCGTGCGCGTCAACGCGGTCTCGCCGGGCTATGTGGCGACGCCGCCCGTGCTCGCCAACATTGCGCGCGGCACGCGTGATCCCAAGCTTTTGGTCGAAGGGGCTGCACTCGGCCGCATGGTCGAGCCGGTCGAGATTGGACGCGGCGTGGCCTTTCTGCTGTCCGATGATGCGTCCGCGGTGACCGGCATCAACCTGCCGATCGACGCCGGCTGGCTGGCAGGTTCGCATCTGACGACGTATGGCGGCGTGCCGGCGGCGCGCTGAATTTGGCCTGCTCGATTGCCTCGACGGGCGCCGCGTTGGGGCCTGTCACCAAGCGGCGACAAGAATGAGAAACCCGTCATGACATCTGCCGAACGATCACCCTTCGATCTGACCGGACGTCGCATCGTCGTCGCTGGTGCCGCCGGCGGCATCGGGAGCGCCACGGCAAAGCTCTGTGCACGTCAGGGCGCGCAACTCGTTCTTCTCGATATCGTCGATAAGGCTCGGATACGCGAGCGCATTGGCGACGAATTGGCCGATCGCTCGGAGATCTACAGTGTCGATACGGGGGGCCGCAAAGAGGTCGATGCGATTGCTAGGCAGGTCGGCCCGGTCTACGGCCTGATCGATACGGCCGCCATCGCGCCGCACGACGACTGGATGGCGGAGGATTGGGAGGACTCTCTGGATCGTGTCATCCGCGCCAACGTCAAAGGCCCGATCAATCTCGCGCGCGCCTTCCTGCCGGGGATGATGGAAGCAGGCGAGGGTCGCATCGTGCTGTGCGGGTCGGTGGCCGGCTGGATGGGCGGCCTGCGCACCGGCCCGCATTACGCTTTCGCCAAAGGCGGCATCCACGCCTTCGTACGCTGGCTGGCGCGGCAGGCCGCGCCCCGCAACGTGCTCGTCAACGGTATCGCACCGGGGCCGGTCGAGACGGCGATGACCGAAGGCAAAGGTTACGATGTCTCGCTTTATCCGCTGCAACGCATGGCCAAGGCGGAGGAGATCGCCGCGACCGCCGTGTTTCTCTGCGGTGCGGGCGCCGGCTACGCCTCCGGCGCCATCTTCGACATCAATGGCGCCACCCATTTCCATGATGACCAGAACGAAGGGCATCATCGCGCGGTAGGCGTCACGCTCATGACCGGGCGTGCCGGCGAGATGGCAGACGATCGACATGCGCACGGGGGACACCATGTTGAACGACAATGCGGCGGCGTGTTGAAGCGCGACAACCGCGGCTATGTCGAGGCCGGCTTCGGTGGCAAGGCTGAGCTGCGCCGGCATGAACAGGCCGTTGGCCGCGTGGCCGCTGTTGGCGAGTGCGCCGAAGACGGCCGAAATCAGTGGCGTCACGGTCACCGACCAGACGCCGAAGATTTCATACATGCCGCGGGCAAGGCCGCCGGCAATGCCTGAGCGCGTCAGCAACTCGGCCATCATCGCGAATACCACCACCGTGAAAACGGCTAGCCGACCTGTTCTCCACGCAGCAGCAATCTCGACCGGAAAGGCGCGTTTGTGCCCGCGCAATATCGCGGTCAGCACGGCGGCCACCAGTAGCCACGTTCCGGCATGAAACAGTGGCGCCCATACCGGCGCGCCAACAAACGGGTTGATGCTCCACGATGCCTGCAGAAACTGGTTCAGCGGCGGCGAGAGGCGGGTCAGCGCCAGCCAGCCGATCAGCAGCGTGAATGGCAGTATGCGGCGTGCCGAGATTATCAGCGCAGCACGGTTTGGACGCTCGTCGATCAGATAGCGCAGCACGATCGCCGGCCCGAATGCCGCCAGCATCGCCGGCTCCGGCCCGAGAAAAGCCGTCGCGATGATAGCAAGGCCGAGGCTGCCGACCAGCCAGATTGCTTCACTGACACGTTCGCGCCAACCCGCACCGATATCCGCACGCTCTGCCATACGCCAGTAGATCGGCAGCCATAGAATATTGAAGGCCAGATAGATGTAACTGCTATGGAGCGCCAGCGCCGTTGGATCGGTGCGCGCGAAGGCAGCGCCGACCACGGCGCCGCTACCCATGGCGCCCCACACGATCATGGTCTGGCTGATGAGCGAAAAGGCGAACAGTTCGATTGGCTTCAGGCCGAGCCGGCGGACCAACACCATTGTTCCCATGATGCCGATGCCAAAGCCTGTCGCTGATTCAGCAAAGGGGCCGATCAGGTAACAGGCCGCGAACAGCAGACGTCGCCTTGCGCGTGCGTCGGGGAGAAATTCCTTGACCGGCAACGCGGCATTGCCGGTCCGGATCGCCATCTGCCAGAACAGCAGGCCGCCAAGAATATAAGGCACGACGATCCAGCCGATCCAGGCGCCGCGCAGCAGGGCTGCGCTGGCATCAACGACGGAGAATACCTGCGGAGCGGTCGTCATCGTTACGGCGAAGGCGGTCGCAAGACCGATCAGGGATGCCGGAAGTGCTCCACCCAGACCGCTGCCGATGACGCCGATGACAGCCAGCGCGGGAAGTGCCCAAGCCAAATACAGCAAACTGTCCGCCTCCCAGGGCAACATGCCGACCAAGCAGGATGCGCGGGTGCGCAGCGTCACCGAACCTGACGATACCGCGATTCGGTCGATCCTGAGCCGTGTTCCAGTCCGCCTGATCTGGGCGATATCGCCGATCCACAATGACCACTGCCATCGCTTTGCAAGACCTAGATTTTAACCAGCGTCCCGCCTATATTGGTGTTGTCGCAAGACGATGGCGCTGAACCTCACGATGGACCGCAGGCAGACCCGGGGGCAGTACCCGGCGCCTCCACCTCAGCAGCTTCTGGATTGAAATCAGGGCTGCTGAGGCGGGGGCGAAACAGGATCGATGGCTGCGAAGAAGTCGCGAATTGTGCTCGGCATGATACCGCCGTTATCGGGTCAAAAACCTAAATGCCAACGATAACGTTAGCATGAACGAAGTGCGCCTCGCGGCGTAACCGTTCGGGGTTGGTCCACCTAGCAACAGAACGGCCGGCCGCGTCATCCTTCGGGATGGCGCGGTTTTATTTTAGGGCGGTTCGATCCGGTAGGATCCTCAAGATCGTTCGGTTCGCCGGCAAGCTGTTGCCAAAGCAGCGACGTATTTCGATCACTTTGCCATGGCAGCGTTTCGTCATTCTGGATCGGACAGAAAGAGCAACCTATGGCGCGGAATTTTGGCGTTCACCGGCGGTTCAATGGCTCGGCCGACGCACCGATTTGGCCGCTTTGGATAGTGACCATCGCGGCCGTCGCGGTCATCAACGCAGCGACATTCCTGCCGCCGCGATAACGCCGCCGCAAGTTTTCACAGACGAGACTTGGGCTGGCGACGCCGCCGCCCAAGCAAGCGCCGGTCGTCGGCGGCCAAGCGTATGGTGGCGCGATGCCATTGCCGAAGCGCTGGGAGGGAATGTGTTTACCATATCCCGGGTCTCCCCATTTTCGCCCTGATCCCGTTACGATATGTTCACCACGCGATGTGGAAGTGGGGCACATCGTAATTTTGCGGTCGCGTGTTGCCGATAGGCAGACGATCGCTGCAATGGTATTGGGGCATATGGGGATTCTCGGGTCACATCGCATCGGGCGCGCTGCGAGCGCTGCTGCGGCCATGAGCGCTTGCCTTGTGCTTGCCAACTGCTCATCCCAGACCACCGGCTTCAGCCGCGTCGATCCGAAATATGGCGTCTCCAGCAGCCCGCGCGTTGTCGGCGCAGGTGAGCCCGTTCCCAAGGGCGGCGGCACCTATCGCATAGGCAAGCCCTATGTCGTGGCCGGCCGCACTTATGTCCCCGAAGAGGACGTCAATTACCGCGCCGAAGGCATGGCATCCTGGTATGGCGACGCCTTCCACGGTCGGCTGACCGCCAATGGCGAAGTTTTCGACATGGCATCTCTCACCGCAGCGCATCCGACACTGCCGATACCCAGCTACGCCCGCGTGACCAACGTGAAGAACGGCAAGTCGCTGATCGTCCGGGTCAATGATCGTGGTCCTTATCATGGCAATCGCCTCATAGACGTCTCGAACAAAGCGGCTGAACTGCTTGAATTCAAAGGCAATGGTATCGCGCGCGTGCGCGTGGAGTATGTCGGCCGTGCGCCGCTCGAAGGTTCCGATGACCGTCAGTTGATCGCGACATTGCGCACCGGCGAGCCGGCGCCGTCGCCATCGATGGTCCGCGTTGCGTCTGCGCGCTCCTTCGTGCCCGACATGCAGGGCGGTCGCGTGGTGTCCCGCGACATTCCGTTGCCGGAAGGGCGCCCGTATTCTCTGGGGAACACCGCTGCCGATCGGCAGACATCGGAGATGTCGTCATCGAGCCGTGTTCGCTCGGCGTCGGCCTATCCAGCCGAGAACCGTCGTGCAGTGTCCTATGAGGGCAGACCCGATTACACAACGCCAGCCGCTGCAAGCGACAACGGTACCGTCGATGCGCGCGGCGCCGCTGCCATTCTGTCGGGACGCGGCCTGTACTGAACGATCGCTCGATTAGAACGGCACCCGAGCCTGCGCGCTCAAGCTCCAGATCCGCGTGGTGCTGCCGAGCCCGCCGGTCGCGCGGGCCGACCAACCTTGTAGCAGCGGCGTCGACGCCAGTGAGGCATCAGCCATGCCGGCGAGCGGCTCCGCATTGGCCCAAGCGCGTCCCGGTAATCGACATCGCCGCGGCAGGATCCGTCGCTGTTCCAAGACCCGCGGCAGGTGGCTGCGTTGTTGTTTGCGCTGCGCCCAACTGTTAGACAGTCGCTTCTCGCCCCTATGCTTCCTGGGCATCATCGATGGCTTTCTCGATACATTTCCCAAGTTTCCTCGCGTTTCGGCGGCGGGGGCGTGCCTTGATCGCGCTCACACTCGCTGCGACCGTCGCCGTCGGCGGCCCGCTTCAGGCTGCCAATCAGAGCGTGCAGGGCGCCAAAAAAGTGGTCGAGGACGGCGGCTATGACACCGACGCACCGACGGCAATCCTGATCGAGGCATCTTCGGGCGCCGTGCTGTTCGAAAAGAACGCCGATGAATTGCGCGCGCCCTCCAGCATGATGAAGCTGATGACCGTGGAGGTCGTGTTCGACGCGCTGACCCGCGGCGACATCAAGCTGACCGACGAGTACAAGACCAGCGAGAATGCCTGGCGCAAAGGCGGTGCACCGGCTGGCGCCTCCACCATGTTCGCCGCCTTGAACAGCCGCATTCCCGTGGCCGACCTGCTGCGCGGCGCCATCATTCAAAGCGGCAATGACAGCTGCATGATTTTGGCCGAGGCGATGGAAGGCAGCGAGGCTGCGTTTGCGGCACGCATGACCAAGCGCGCGCGCGACCTCGGGATGCCGAAATCGACCTTTGCCAATTCAAGCGGTTTGCCGGACCCCGGCAACAAGATGACGGTGCGCGAACTCGGCACGCTGGCGCGCCACATCGTCCGCGCCTATCCGGAATTCTACAAGATCTTCGGCGAGCGCGAATTCACCTGGAACAAGATCCGCCAGCAGAACCGCAATCCCTTGCTTGCAACGCTGGAGGGCGCCGACGGATTCAAGACCGGCTACACCAAGGATGGCGGCTACGGCATGGTCGGCTCGGCCGTGCAGAACGACACCCGCCTGATCGTCGTGGTCAACGGTCTCGAAGATTCCGACGATCGCGCGTCGGCGGCCAAGAAGTTGCTCGAATGGGGGTTCAAGAATTTCGAGGTCCGCACCGTGTTTGCCGGCGACCAACCCGTCGGTTATGCCAAGGTGTTCGGTGGCAACAAGAGCTCCGTCGCACTGACCAGCAAGGAGCCGGTCAAGGTGATGGTTCAGAAGAACGGCAACGACAAGCTGATCGCACGCATCGTCTATAGCGGTCCGGTACAGGCGCCGGTGCAACCCGGTCAGCGGGTCGGTGTGGTCAAGGTCTGGCGCGGCCAGCAGATTGCCGTCGAAACCCCCATCTATGCCGCGGATGCCGTCGGCACCGGCACCACCATGCAGCGCGCATGGGACGGCGCCAGCGAATTGATGATCGGCCTGTTCCGCGCCGGTACCGCAAAGCTGTGAGCATGTCCGAAGCACTCAGCAGCGCGCTCCCGCGCGGACGCTTCGTCACCTTCGAAGGCGGCGAGGGGGCCGGCAAATCGACACAGATCAAACTGTTGGCCGATCGCCTCGACGAGGCAGGCATCCGTGCCATCGTCACCCGAGAGCCGGGCGGTTCACCCGGTGCCGAGATCATCCGTCACGTGGTGCTGTCCGGCATGGGCAAGCTGCTCGGTGCGGAGGCCGAGACGCTGCTGTCCGCCGCGGCCCGCGACGACCATGTCCATGCGGTCATCAAGCCGGCGCTGGAGCAGGGAATCTGGGTCCTGTGCGATCGTTTTTCCGATTCGACCCGCGCCTATCAGGGCAGCCAGGGCAAGGTCGCGCCGGAGTTCTTGAACGCCCTGGAACGCGTCACCATCGGTGGCCTGAAGCCTGATCTCACGGTGATCCTCGATCTGCCGGTTGAGGTGGGCATGGCGCGTGCATCGCTGCGGCGCGGCACAGGCGTGCCGGATCGCTTCGAGGCCGAGGGGGGCGCCTTCCATCAGGGCCTGCGTGACGCATTTCGCCAGATTGCGCGTGACGAACCGCAGCGCTGCGCGTTGCTCGATGCGACATTGGCGCCGAAGGCCGTCGCCGACAATGTCTGGAGCGTGGTGCACGAGCGCCTGTTAGCCGAGGCCGCGCATCCATGAGCAAGAACGATCCCGATATCTCCGTGCCACATCCGCGCGAGACGACTGCGCTGTTCGGCCATCATGACGCGGAGCAGACGCTGCTTACGGCTTATCGCGGCGGTCGCATTCCGCATGCCTGGCTGATCGGCGGCCCGCAGGGCATCGGGAAGGCGACGCTGGCCTATCGAATGGCGCGCTTCGTGCTCGCGCATCGCGATCCCGCGTCGCCGCAGGTGCAGTCGGCGACGACCCTGGAAGTCGACCCCGCGCATCCGGTGGCCCGCCAGGTCGCGGCGGAGGCCCATGGCAGCCTGCTCGAGATTCACCGGACCGCCAATGACAAAGGTGTGCTGCGCACCGTCATCACCGTGGACGATGCGCGCGAGACGGTGTCGTTTTTCGGCTCCACCGCGGCCGTCGAAGGCTGGCGCGTCTGCAGCGTCGATACCGTGGACGAGCTCAATGCCAATGCAGCCAATGCGCTGCTGAAGGTGCTGGAAGAACCGCCGCAGCGCGCGCTGTTCCTGTTGGTGACGCACGCATCGGCTCGCGTGCTGCCGACCATCCAATCACGCTGCCGCAAGTTGGCGCTGCGCGCGCTCACGACCGGTGATGTGGTGTCCGCCGCGGCGCTGGCCACGGGGCGTGAGACGGATGATCCCGATCTGCGCGAGGCGGCGGACAATTCCGAGGGCAGCATCTCGCGCGCCATCAATCTGCTCGGCGGCGGCGCGTTGAAACTGCATCAGCGCACCGCCGCGCTGCTCAATACGCTGCCGCATGTGGACCCGCGCGAATTGCACGCGCTCGGCGATGCCCTGGGCACCAGCGACCGCGTCGCGCTCGCCGCCTTCGTCGATAGCGTCGATCGCTGGATCGGCGAGCGCATGCATGCCGACGAGCCCGGCCTGAACGCCGATCTGCCCCGCCTTGCACGCCTTGCGGAGGTATGGGAAAAGATCAACAAAGCCGCGCGCGAGACCGAATCCTACAATCTCGAGCGAAAACCTCTGGTTTTCTCGGTGTTTAGCCTGCTCGCCGACGCGACGCGCTGACACAGATCACGCGGCGAGATCGATCATTTTGAAAGGCTTTCGCGCCGATGGCGAACGCGTCCGACAACAGCTTCTATATCACCACCGCGATCGCCTATCCGAACGGCGTGCCCCATGTCGGCCATGCCTATGAAGCCATTGCCACCGACGCGCTGGCGCGTTTCGCGCGGCTCGACGGCAAGGACGTGTTCTTCCTCACCGGCACCGATGAGCACGGCCAGAAGATGGTGCAGACGGCACAGAAGGAAGGCCTCACGACGGCGGAACTGGCGACACGCAATGCGGCCCGCTTCAAGGAAATGGACGAAGCGCTCAACGTCTCGTTCGACCGCTTCATCCGCACTTCCGAGCCCGCGCATCACCGCTCCACCCAAGAGCTTTGGAAGCGCATGCAGGCCAATGGCGACATCTACCTCGACAGCTATGCCGGCTGGTATTCGGTGCGCGACGAGGCCTATTACGCCGAGGATGAAACCACCGTCGGCGAGGACAAAGTGCGCCGTGGCCCGCAGGGCACGCCGGTGGAATGGGTCGAGGAATCCAGCTACTTCTTCAAGCTGTCGGCCTATCAGGACAGGTTGCTCGCGCTGTACGAAGCCACCGATTTCATCGGTCCTGAATCGCGCAAGAACGAAGTCACCAGCTTCGTCAAAGGCGGATTGAAGGATCTGTCGATCTCGCGCACCACCTTCGACTGGGGCATTAAGGTGCCCGGCGACGACAAGCATGTGATGTATGTCTGGGTCGATGCGCTGACCAACTACATCACCGGCGTCGGCTTCCCCGACGAGGGCGACACGAACTGGAAGTACTGGCCTGCCGACGTTCACATCATCGGCAAGGACATCATTCGCTTTCATGCGGTGTATTGGCCGGCGTTCCTGATGTCTGCCGGCATACCCGTGCCGAAGCGCGTCTATGCCCATGGCTTCCTGTTTAACAGGGGCGAGAAGATGTCGAAGTCGGTCGGCAATGTCGTCGATCCCTTCAATCTCGCCGAACAATACGGCGTCGATCAGCTGCGCTATTTCCTTCTGCGCGAAGTATCGTTCGGGCAGGACGGCAGCTACAGCCACGAAGCCATCGTCAACCGCACCAATGCCGACCTCGCCAACGATCTCGGCAATCTCGCACAGCGCTCGCTGTCGATGATCGCCAAGCAATATGGCGGCGTGCTACCGGAGCCCGGTGAATTCAGCGACAACGACAAGGCGATTCTGGCGCAGGCGGATGCCATGCTTGAGCAGGCGCGCACCGCCATGGCTACGCAGCAGATCCATCAGGCGCTGAATGCAATCTGGGCCGTGGTGGCCGAAGCCAACCGCTATTTTGCCGGCGAGGCGCCGTGGGCACTGGCCAAGACTGATCCCGCCAAACAGGCCACGGTGCTCTACACCACGGCCGAAGTGGTGCGCCAGGTCGCAATCCTGGCGCAGCCGGTGATGCCGGCATCCTGCGCCAAGTTGCTCGACGTGCTCGGCATCGCCGCGGACGCACGCGATTTTGCGGCGATCCCGACCCGCATCAAGCCCGGCGCGCAATTGCCGACCCCGACCGGCGTATTCCCACGCTATGTCGAGCCGACGGCCGCGAGCTGAAGAGTTTCGGAATGCTGGTCGATAGCCACTGCCATCTCGACTTCCCTGATTTCGCCGACGATCTCGACGGCATCGTTGCCCGCGCCGAAGCCGCGGGCGTCGGCCGGCTGGTGACGATCTCGACCCGCGTGCGCCGGCTGCCGGCGCTCCTGGCGATCGCCGAGCGGTTTCCGAATGTCTATTGCTCGGTCGGCACTCATCCACACAATGCCGACGAGGAAGACGGCATCACGGCGGACGAACTGATCGAACTCACAAAACACCCGAAGGTGATCGCGCTCGGCGAAGCCGGGCTCGATAATTTCTACGAGCACGGCTCCTCGGCTGCGCAGGAGCGTGGCTTCCGCACCCATATCGCCGCCGCGCGCGCGACGGGCTTGCCGCTGGTGAT
>JAPLPC010000603.1:0-1152 GCA_026400425.1 Hyphomicrobiales bacterium
GTGCCGGATCGCCACTTCGATGCGGTCTTCGTCGGCGCGGCGACCGTCGGCGGTGGCGAGGCCGGCATCGTCCGCCAGATCGGGGCGGTGGATGACCCGGCACAGCGCCTGCCACTCCGCGTCATCGCGCACGGCGATGGCGCTCCATTGATCCTCGCCGGCGCACGGGAAACAACCATGCGGCACGAAACGCGGATGGCGGTTGCCGAGCCGTGGGCGTGTCCTGCCGGTGATGGATTGCGCGATCACTGATTCGGCCACCATCGGGAGCAGGGCTTCGGTAGCGCTGAGATCGATGTGCTGGCCTTCGCCGCTCCGCTTCTGATGCATGAAGCCGATCATCAATGCCGCCGCAGCGCTGACGCCGCCATAGGGATCGCCGAGCGCGGTATGCACCATGGTCGGCGGGTCGCCTTCGCGGCCGGTGACGGACGGAAGACCCGAGGCCTGCTCGAGCGTCGAGCCATAGGCGCGCACGCCGCTCCATCGGCCGGTCATGCCGAAGGCGGGCATGGTGACGACGATCAGCCGCGGATTGAGTTTGCGCATGGAGTCCGGATCGAGACCGAGCCGCGGCATAACATCGGCGGCGTAATTGTCGATCACCGCATCCGCATCGGCAATCAGGCGTTTGAGCAGCGCCAGGCCGCGGGGATTGGTGAGGTCCAGCGTGATGCCGCGCTTGTTGCGGTTCATCTGTTGAAACCAATAGACCTTCTCGTAGGTGCGTTCGGGATGATAGGGCCCGCGCGGATCGGTGCCGCGAAACCAGTCCGGATACTGGCACGATTCCACCTTGATGACGTCGGCGCCGAGATCGCCCATCTGCCGCGTCGCAGTCGGCCCGGCCCAGCCCATGGTGAGATCGACGATGCGCAGACCCTTCAAGGGCAGCGGATCGTCAGGCGTGGCCTGTCGTGTGGCGATGCGCTCGCGGGGCTTGAAGCGCGCGATAGTGTCGCTGCCGGCGAGCGGCGCGGTGCCATTCTTCCATGCTCGGTACCACGGCGAGCGGAATGCGCAGTTTGATTCCCATTTCGAACCATTCCTGCGCGCTCTTGTGCAGCAGGATCGGTTGGAAGATGGCGGCGAGTTCGGCAGAATTGGTGGAGCGTGCAAGGCCGTCGGTGAACTTGGCCTCGGTTTCGAGCT
>JAPLPC010000603.1:1171-4567 GCA_026400425.1 Hyphomicrobiales bacterium
CAGGCCGAGCATCACGCAGAACGCCGCCCATTGCGCGGGGGTCACCACAGTCACCCCCAGCCAGCCATCCTTGGTCGGGAAATTGCCGACCGGATAGCCGCGGCCGAAACGATTGAGCGCCATGCGCGGGCGCGTGAAGCCGGCCTCCAGCGCAAGCCCGGTGTCGAATTCGCTGATATGCAGCATTGCCGCATGCGCGCTGACGGCGAAGCGCCGCGCGCCGCGCTGTCGGTCATAGAGCCCGGCCAGCGTTGGAATGAAAGCGGTGAGGGCGGTCATGACGGAGATCTGCCCATCGCCCGGCAACACCGGCGGGCCTTCCTTGGCGCCGACCAGTTTCACATTGCCGGACAGCGCGCGGCAGATGGAATCGGTCGCCTGGAATTCGGAATAGAGACCGTTCTCGCCGAACCATGAGATGGCGGTGATAGCGAGGCCCGGGTTGTCGCGGCGCAGATCGTCGTGCGTAAGGAGCGAGTTTGCGATGATCGCGAGCGGCCGCGCATCGAGCAGCAGATCGCAGCTTTGCAACAGCGTCTTGATCGCAGCGACGTCCGAGGCATCGTCGAGGTCGGCGATGACGCTGCGCTTGTTGGTGTTCAGCCACGCGAACACACCGCTTTCGCTTTTGCCGTCGGCTGCATCGACCAGCGGCGCATGCCGTCGCATCGGATCGCCGCCATGGGGCTCGATCTTGATGACCTCGGCGCCGAAATCGGAAAACAGCTTGCCGCAGTAAGCGAGCTGATCGCCGGATCCGATTTCCACGACGCGCAAATCATCCAGCGGCAATTTCGACATTCCGTTTCCGCCCGTTCTTTTCTTGTTGGGCGGGCATCATGTCGTGATGCGTGCGCGGGTCAAGTCACGTGGTCGCGTTTCGCCCCGCAGATTTGCCCAGCGCCACGGACATGGCGGAAATCAGCGGCCGCATGAAGAAGGCATCGTCTACCGGTGTGATCGATGCGCGAAAACCGTGCGCGTGCAATTCGTCCGACACAACCGGCCCCACCGATGCGATCGGTGTCTTCGCCAGCGCGCTGCGCAACTGCGCCTCGCGCCCATGCGCACGCGCGGCCTCGACCAGACGGCGCACCTGACCCGAACTCGTCAGCGCGATCGCATCGACGCGGCCACTCTCCATTTCGTCGATGGCGGACAGGATGTTCGCATCCGCGGCCTTCGAATCGTAGATGTAGGGCAGCACGGTATCGACCTCGGCCCCCTGCGCCGCGATGGTGCCGATCAGGGCGGCGTGATCCTTCTCCGGATAAAGCTGCAACCCGACCCTGCGGCCTTTCAGGTCATACTTTGCCAGCATCTCGGCAATGCCCTCCGAGGTCGGCTTCTCGGTGATGACGTCCGGGGCGAGGCCGATCTCGCGCAGCGCCTTGCCGGGCTTCGGCCCGCGGGCGAATTTGCGCGATTTGCCGACCGCGGCCACAAAAGCGGCTTCACCACCATGTTGCCGCACCAGTTTGAGAATCCGCCGCAGACCCTCGCCGGTCATTAAAACCAGATCATCGAAGGGGTGTGCGACATAGCGGGCGATCCAATCCAGGACCGGCTTCGGGTCCGTAACGTTCTCGATGGTAAACATCGGACATTGCAGGACATCGGCGCCCTTCTCCTTGAGAAGCCTGGAGAATTGCGCTTCCTCGCGGGTTTCCAAGATCAGGATGCGGGTGCCGTCCAGTCGCTCGGCCATGTCGGCGGTCTTTCGTTTATCGCAGTGCGCAATCGGATTGGCGCAAGGCTATGCCAGATGGTAGAGCAGGGCAAAATATCTCCTGAATCTCAAGCCAGTAGTCCATCATGTCGCACCATTTCGTCCTCACTTTGTCCTGCCCGGACCGCCCCGGCATCGTTTCCGCCGTCTCGACCTTCCTGGCCCATAACGGCCAGAACATCGTCGATGCCCAGCAGTTCAACGACAACGAAACCGGCGTGTTCTTTATGCGCGTGGTGTTCAACGCGGCCGACGTGAATGTCGATCTGGCCTCGCTGCAGACCGGTTTCGGCGCCATCGCCGAACGTTTCAAGATGGTCTGGCAGATGCGCGATCAGGCGACCAAACGCCGGGTGATGATCCTGGCCTCGAAGTCGGATCACTGCCTGGTCGATCTCCTGTATCGCTGGCGCACCGGCGAACTCGACATGATCCCGACAGCGATCGTCTCCAACCATCCGCGCGAGACCTATAACGGCATCGATTTCGGCGACATCCCGTTTCATCATTTCCCGATCACCAAGGAAACCAAGAGCGAGCAGGAAGCTGCGATCTGGGCGCTGGTGAAGGAGACTGAATCAGAGCTCGTCGTGCTCGCTCGCTACATGCAAATTCTGTCGGACGACCTGTCGGCCAAGCTGTCCGGCATGTGCATCAACATCCATCACTCGTTCCTGCCGGGCTTCAAGGGCGCGCGGCCCTATCACCAGGCCCATGCACGCGGCGTCAAGCTGATCGGCGCCACCGCGCATTACGTCACCAGCGATCTCGACGAAGGTCCCATCATCGAGCAGGACGTCGAACGCATCAGCCATCGCGACTCGCCGGAAGATCTGGTGCGCAAGGGCCGCGACATCGAACGCCGGGTGCTCGCCCGCGCTGTCCGCCATCACCTCGAAGACCGCGTGATCCTCAACGGCAAGAAGACGGTGGTGTTCACCAACTGACGTTCTCACCTCGCCATTGCGAGGCCAGGTGAGGCGAGGTGAGGCGACGTCCGCGTCCCGTTACGCGGACCGTTCGTCGGCGATACGACCAAGGTCCTCCATCGCATCATCCGGCAACGCCAATGTTGCCGCCGCGAGATTGTCGCGCAGATGCGCCGGGGACGAGGTACCGGGGATCAGCAGCAGATTGGGCGCACGGCGCAGCAGCCAGGCGAGAGCTACCTGCATCGGCGTGGCACCGAGCCGCGTCGCCACGCGTGGATGACTGCAGCGGCGTGAAGCCGCCTAGCGGGAAGAACGGCACATAGGCGATGCCGTCCGCCGCGAGGAGATCGATCAGCGCGTCGTCGGCGCGGTGCGCCAGATTGTACTGATTCTGCACGCAGACGATGTCGCAGATCTGGCGGGCTTCGGCGATCTGCGCGGCGGTGACGTTGCTGAGCCCGATATGGCGCACGAGCCCCTGCTGCTGCAACGCCGCCAGCACCGCCAGCGGCGCCGCAATCGATCCCTCGGCAGGGCCGTGGAGGTCGAACATGATGCGCAGATTGACCACGTCGAGAACGTCGAGCGCGAGATTGCGCCGGTTGTCGTGCACAGCCTTTGTCAGTTCGGCGGCCGACATGGCCGGCTTCCACGAGGCATCCGCACCGCGGACCGCGCCGATCTTGGTTACGATAACGAGGTCGTCGGCATAGGGATGCAACGCCTCGCGGATAA
>JAPLPC010000603.1:4618-5505 GCA_026400425.1 Hyphomicrobiales bacterium
GTAGAAGTCGCTGGTGTCGATATGATTGACGCCCGACTGGACGGCCTCGCGCAGCACCGCCAGCGCCGCGTCGCGATCGCGGGGCGGGCCGAATACGCCAGGTCCCGCCAGTTGCATGGCGCCGTAGCCGAGCCGGTTCACAGCGCGGTGGCCGAGCTTGAAAGTGTCCGAAGAGTTGCAGAGGGGCATGAAGAATATCCTTTCGCCAGCCTCAGATAGAGGTCGCTGCCCCGTTCGATAATCCGATATAATCCGAATGGGTTGTGCAAAAAGGCGAACAATGGCGGTTGATCTGGGGGACTTGAATGCGTTCCTGGCGGTGGCTCGGGCGAAAGGCTTTCGCGGGGGCGCTCGTGCCAGTGGCGGCAGCGCATCCGGGCTGAGCGAGGCTGTACGCCGGCTGGAGCTGCAACTCGGCGTCCGCCTGCTGCATCGGACCACCCGCAGCGTGGCGCCCACGGAAGCCGGCGCGCACCTTTTGGCGCGGCTTGGGCCGGCACTGACCGAGGTCGAGGCCTGCCTCGACGGCGTCAACGGGTTTCGCGATCGGCCGGCGGGTCTGTTGCGGCTCAATGTTCCAGTCAGCGCTGCACGTCTGGTGCTGCCACGCATCGTTCCGGCATTTCTGGCGGCCTATCCCGATATCCGGCTCGACGTGGTCACCGACGAGGACTTCGTCGATGTGCTTGCCGCCGGCTGCGATGCCGGCATCCGTTATGACGAGCGGCTGGAGCAGGACATGATCGCCGTGCCGATCGGGCCGCGTATACAGCGCTTCGCCACCGCGGCCTCGGCCGCCTATCTGGACCGTCACGGCCGCCCCGCGCATCCGCGCGATTTGCTGTCCCATGCTTGTCTGCGCGGTCGCTTTGCGAGCGGCGCAATTC
>JAPLPC010000534.1:0-2109 GCA_026400425.1 Hyphomicrobiales bacterium
TGGCGGCCTGCTTCATGACGTTCTCGCGTGTGAGATCGTCTCCGCACATCTGCAGCACCTTCACCATGGTCTGCGCGACGCCGTAGCCGACGACGATGGCGGCATCGAGCTTGTTGCCTTCCGGAAAATCCTTCGCCAGGAAGGCGAGGAAGGCCTTCATGCCGGGATCGTCTTTCCACTGCGGATCGGAGACATCCTTCGCATCCGCCGCCGAGATGATTCCCTGGCCGTTCTCGAAACCTGCAGGCTTCATCACGCTGCCGACCGAAGCCGACACGTTGTTGAGGAAGTGCAGCGGCTTCCAGCCGACCTCGGCGATTTTCTTGATGGCCTGAGCCGCAAATTTCGGCGTGGTGATGTTGATAAAGACATCGGCATTGGTCGCCTTCAGCTTGACGATATGGCTGTCGATGGTCGGCTCAGACGTCTCGTAGCTGTCCTCCATCACGATCATCGAAGCGGCTTTGGCACCGAGTCCGTCTTTGAGGCCTTTCAGATAGTCCTTGCCGTAATCGTCATTCTGATAGAGCACGGCGATCTTGGCGCCGGGCTTCTCCTTGAGGATATACTTGGCATAGATCTGCGTTTCGCTTTGGTAATTGGGCTGCCAGCCCATGGTCCATGGAAAATCCTTCGGATCGTTCCACTTGGTGGCGCCGGTGGCCACGAAAAGTTGCGGTACTTTCTTGGCGTTCATGTATTTGTGGATCGCCGAATTCGGCGGCGTCCCAAGCGAGTTGAAGATCAACAGGACCTCGTCGGACTCCACAAGCTTGCGTGCCTGCTCGACCGTCTTCGGTGGCGAATAGGCGTCGTCATAGCTGATGAAGTTGATCTTGCGGCCGTTGATGCCGCCTTCCGCATTGATCTTCCTGAAGTAGGCTTCTTCGGTCTTGCCGATCACCCCGTAGGCCGAGGCCGGTCCGCTATACGGCATGATATTGCCGATCTTGATCTCGGTATCGGTAACACCGGGACCATATTTCTTCTGGGCAAGCGCGCCGGATGCGGTGGCGGCGAGAATGGCTACGGCAGCCGGAAGCATGGCCAAACGCAGATGCATTGCAGGCATTTCGATCTCCCTGATGATGTGATGTGTCACGTTTCTTGACGCTAGAGCTCTGCGGCTCCTGCGGGTATTCAACACCGGAGCAGAAGGTGCGGCAAGAAAAAGCCTCCGTGACAGCGTCACAGAGGCAATTATTCGCAGGGGTTGTCGGTATCCGCTGCCGCAAACCTACTGGCTGGCGGGAATTTCACCGGCAAAGATCTCGCCGAAGCGCTCCCATGCCTTCCCCTTGAATCGCTGCATCTGCAGTTGCGAGATCGGGGCGAAGTCGGCCGGCGAGGTATTGATCTTGATGCCTGGCAGCAGGGTGTCCGGCTCGAAGTCCTTCAGACTGGCCGCTTGCTTCATCACATTGGCGCGGGTGAGATCGTCACCGCACATTTCCAGCACCTTCACCAGCGTCTGCGCGGCGCCATAGCCGTAGATCGTGCTGGAATCCGCCTTGTTGGCTTCCGGCATGTATTTGTCGATGAACGCGCTCCACTTCTTGATGCCCGCATCGTCCTTCCATTGCGGATCGGTGCCGTCCTTGTTGTAGGAGGCCGACAAGACGCCTTGCGCATTCTCGAAGCCGGCCGGCTGCATCACCGCGCCGACGGAGATGCTGACATTGGCGAGGATCTGCAGCGGCTTCCAGCCGAGCTCCGCTGTCTTCTTGATGGTCTGCGCCGCGAATTTCGGCGTTGCGAAAATCATGAGCACGTCGGGGTCGCTGGACTTCACTTTCACCACATGGGTGTCGATGGTCGGCTCGGCGATCTCGTAGCTGTCCTCGATGACGATCATCGACGAGGCCTTGGCGCCAAGCCCGTCCTTGAAGCCCTTCAGATAGTCCTTTCCAAAGTCGTCGTTCTGATAAAGGATGCCGATCCTGGCATTCGGCTTCTCCTTGAGCAGATATTTCGCGTAGATCACCGCTTCGCTCTGATAGGACGGCTGCCAGCCGATGGTCCACGGGAAGTTCTTGGGGTCGTTCCACTTCGTAGCGCCGGTGGCGACGAACAGCTGCGGGACCTTCTTGCCGTTGAGATATTTCTGGA
>JAPLPC010000534.1:2149-12105 GCA_026400425.1 Hyphomicrobiales bacterium
CCTCGTCCGACTCCACCAGTTTGCGGACCTGCTCGACGGCCTTTGGCGGAGAATAGGCGTCATCATAGCTGATGAAGTTGATCTTACGGCCGTTGATGCCGCCTTGGGCATTGATCATGTTGAAATAGGCGGCTTCGGTCTTGCCGATCATCCCATAGGCGGATGCGGGACCGCTATAGGGAATGATGTTACCGATCTTGATCTCGGTGTCGCTTGCACCCGTGTCGTACTTCTTTTGCGCATCCGCGCCGGTGGTTGCGGCTAACAAAGCCAGCGCAGCGAGGATCGCCGCCGGGCGAAATGTTCTTGAAGAGATGGATTTTGCGAGCATTCCGGAATCTCCGTGGTCGTTTCGTCCCAATAGTTTGCGGAGCTCTGCGGCCCCTGCGGTATATTGAATACTCTTGGTGGACGACGAACAAGGAAAAAGCCCCTGCGACCAAATCGCAGGGGCTGGGATCCTCATAACGCGTGCAGTGCGGTGACTGCCGCCTCTATTCCGGAGCAGCAACGTCCGCGTTGATGACGTCGCCGAACAGCTCCCATTTTTCACCCTTGAAGCGCATCATCCGTAGCTGCGCGATCGGCGCATAGTCAGTGGCCGAGGTGCTGATGGTGATGCCCGGCAGCAATATGTCCGGTGCAAAATCCTTCAGGCTCATGGCCTGCTTCATCACGTTCTCACGGGTGAGATTGTCGCCGGCCATCTCCAGCACCTTCACCATGGTCTGTGCAGCGCCATAGCCAAAAACCAGGCTGTTGTCGGTGCGGTCGGCGCCCGGCATATATTTGTCGATGAAGGCCGACCACTTTTTCATGCCGGGATCATCCTTCCACTGCGAGTCCGCACCGTCTTTGCGGTAGTCGGCGGACAGCACGCCTTGCGCGTTGTCGAAACCGGCTGGCTGCATCACGGCGCCCACGGAAACGCTCACATTGGTGACCAGCTGCAGCGGCTTCCAGCCAAGTTCACCGATCTTTTTGATGCCCTGTGCCGCAAATTTCGGCGTTACGAAATGCACGACGACGTCTGGGTTGAGCGACTTTATCTTGACGATGTGCGAGTCGATGGTCGGTTCCGATATCTCATAACTTTCCTCGGCGACCAGCATCGTGGCGGCCTTGGCGCCTAGCGCTTCCTTGAACGCCTTCTGATAGTCCTTGCCGAAATCGTCGTTCTGATAGATGACGGCAACCTTGGCGTTCGGCTTCTCCTTCATCAGATACTTGGCATAGATCTGTGCCTCGACGGCGTAGCTCGGCTGCCATCCCATGGTCCATGGAAAGTGTTTTGGATCGTTCCACTTGCTGGCCCCGGTGGCGACGAACAGCTGCGGCACTTTCTTGGCATTCATGTATTTTTGGAATGCGGTGTTGGAGGGGGTGCCGAGCGAATTGAAGATCAGCAGCGCCTCATCGGATTCGACCAGCTTGCGCGCCTGCTCCACGGCCTTCGGCGGCGAATACGCATCGTCATACGAGATGAAATTGATCTTGCGGCCATTCACGCCGCCATTGTCGTTGACCATCTTGAAATAGGCGGCCTCGGTCTTGCCGATCAGGCCGTAGGACGATGCAGGGCCGCTATACGGCATGATGTTGCCGATCTTGATCTCGGTATCACTGGCGCCGGTATCGTATTTCTTCTGGGCAAATGCGCTGCCGGAGACGGCGGCACTCAGGGTCGCGGCGATGGATAGCACCATGACGCGCGAACGGATCGACGGCATTTCTAACTCCCGGTTTTTTGTTGTTCGTTCAGAGCCAGTTCGGCTCCGGCGGATTCAACACGGTTCGCACGTCATGAGCAACAGAAAGCCCTCGCCACGATGCTGCGACAAGGTTGTTTCTTCGTGATCGCAAGACGCGATGGAACGGCCTGTTACTTGCTGACCCGACCGGAGATCACGGGGCCGAACATCTCCCACTTGTCGACGCGAAATCGCATCATCTGAAGTTGTTCGATCGGGTAATGATCGCTGGGGGAGGTGTCGAGCGTGATTCCGGGCAGCACGATATCCGGCACGAAATTCGTGAGGTTGGCGGCTTGCTTCATCACATTCGCCCGGGTGAGGTCGTCGCCGGACTGCCGCAAAACCTGCACCATCGCTTGTGCGACGCCGTAGCCATAGACGGTCGAGATGTCGCTGCGGCTATAGTCCGGAGCATATTTGGCCAAAAACGCGGTGAAACGCTGCATGCCCTCGTCGCTGTCCCATTGCGGGTCGGAGCCGTCCTTGGCGTAATAGGCCGACAGGATTCCTTGCGAGATGTCGAGGCCGGCCGGCTTCAAGACCGATCCGACCGAGGCGCTGGCATAGCCCTGGATGTAAAGCGGCTTCCAATTCATGGCCGCCGTCTTGCGGATCGCCTGCACGGCCGATTTCGGCGTGGTCACGCTGATCAGGACATCGGCGCCGGATGCCTTCAGCGTGATGATCTGACTGTCGATGGTCGGCTCGCTCACCTCATAGCTCGCGGTTGCAACGATCATCGATGCCCTGTCACCGAGCCCGTCCTGCAGCCCCTTGAGGACGTCTTTGCCGAAGTCGTCGTTCTGATAGAGCACTGCGATTTTGGCATCGGGCCTTTCCTTGGCGAGATAGGCCGCATAGATGCGACCTTCGCTCTGATAAGGCGGTTGCCAGGCCATGGTCCATGGATAGGTCTTGTGGTCTATTTCAGGATGGCCGTGTTGGACGGCGTTCCCAGCGGGTTGAACACGACCAGCACTTCGTCGCTCTCCACCAGCTTGCGCGCCTGCTCGACGGCTTTCGATGGATTGTACGCGTCATCATAGGTGATGAAGGTGATCTTGCGGCCGTTGATGCCGCCCTGATCGTTGATCATGCGAAAATAGGCGGCCTCGATGATGCCGGCGGCGCCATAGGCCGAAGCCGGTCCGCTATAGGGCATGATATTGCCGATCTTGATCTCGGTGTCGGATGCACCGGGATCGTAGCGCTTCTGCGCGAAAGACGGGCTGGCGAAACCCGCGGACAAGGCTGCCACAACGGCGAATGTCGACGGCAGGCGAAGGCGGGATGGCATATGACGGCACTCCTCGATACGACGAGGAGGCGCCGCTGTCAGCACGGGATCACCCTCGCGAAAGAGTGCGAAAGGCACGGCCGATGTGGCGGAAAGATGGTCGGGAACTTCGCTACGCACGGACTAGTCCGGCGAGATGTGGGCGCCTGATCCGACCATGCAAAAAGGCCTCCGCAACTTTTGTGCGGAGGCCTTTAGTGTTTGCGACAGATTCAGATCTCTTCCATCAACTGCCGCGCAGTTTGCTGAACAGCGATTGTGCACCAAAGGCGAGCTGTCTGGCGCCGTTGGGGAGCAGGAAGATGATGAAGATCAGGATGACGCCGAACACGGCGCCCGACAGGCCTTTCGAGACATGCTCGGCAATGTTCGGAACGAATACGATGAACAATGCACCGGCGAGCGAGCCCGGCAACCAGCCCACGCCACCGACCACCATGCCCAGGAACAAGGCGATGGCGAGCTGGATGGTGTAGCCATCCGGTGCCACGAATTGCACGGCGATGGCGCCGAGACCGCCGGCGATGCCGGTGATTCCCGCCGAGACGCCAAAGGCGAGCGTCTTGTAGAGCGCCACATCGACACCCATCGCGGACGCCGCGATTTCGTTGTCACGGATCGACATCATGGCGCGGCCGGATCGCGATTTCAGCAGATTGACCGAGACGATGTAGATGATGATCGCAACGACGAGGGTGAAGAAGTACAGCCACATGTCCTGCGACACCTTCAGGCCCATCGAGGCGAAGATCTCGGGGGCATCCGGCTTGGTGACGACAAGACCTTGCACGCCGCCGGTCCAGTGCTCGAACACGCCGAGCTTCAACAGTTGCGGCATCGCCACCGCGAGGGCGAACGTCGCCAGCGCGAGGTAGATGCCGGACAGTCGCAGCGCGGGCAGGCCGAACAGGAAGCCGGCGATGAAGCAGACAATCGCAGCAAACGGCAGCGTCAGCGCATAGTTCATGCCGACATGTTCGATCAGGATCGCCGACGTGTAGGCCCCAAGCGCGTAAAATGCGCTCTGGCCGAGCGAGAACTGTCCGCTGGCACCCGTCAATATGTTGAGGGCCAGCACGGCGATCGCATAGATCAGGACCATCGTCATCTGGAAGATGATGAAGTTCTTCACGAAGAATGGCGTGATCGCAAGCAATGCGAGCAGCACCAGCGATGCGAGCGGTCCGAGCGACATCGCTTTCTTCGGAACAGCGGCGACGACCGGAGCGGAGGAGACTTCTTGCACGGTGCTCATGATCACACTCGCTTCACGATGGTGCGGCCGAACAGGCCATGGGGTTTGACGACCAGCACGGTGATGATCAGCGCCAGTGCGATGGGCAGCTTGAGCTCGTTGCCGACGCCCGGGATGTAGGTGCCGACGAGATTCTCGAAGACGCCGACCAGGAAGCCGCCGATCACGGCGCCGAGCGGGCTCGACAGACCGCCGACGACGGCCGCCGCGAAGCCATAGATGAGCACGCCGCCCATCATGTTGGGCTCAAGGAACACGACGGGGGCGATCAGCATGCCGGCGATCGAACCGATCGCGGCTGCCATGCCCCAGCCGAGTGCGATCATCCACGACGTGTTGATGCCGACGAGGCGTGCCGATTCAGGCATCACGGCCGCGGCGCGCATCGCGAGGCCGACGCGGGTGTAACGGAAGAAGACGAAGAGCAACAACAACAGCACGAGTGTCACGCCGATCATGCCGGCCTGATGTGTCGAGATGAGCTGGCTGCCCAGGAAGGGAGCCGAGCCGAACGGCGTCGGAAACTGCTTGATGGTGAAATCCCAGGTCAGGCCGGCGACGCTGTTGACGATGGCGAACAGCGCGATGAATCCGGCGACATGGGTCAGCACCGGCGCCTTGGCGAGCGGCTTGAACAACGCGCGCTCGATGATGACACCGCCCGCAAAGGAGAGAATCAGAACCAGCACGAAGGCCACCCAGTAGGGCACGCCCCATTGCATCAATTGCCATGCGATGAAGGTCGAGAACATCGCCATCTCGCCCTGGGCGAAATTCAGGTGATCGATCGCCTGGTAGATCATCACGACCGCGAGCGCCATACAGGCATAGATCGCGCCCGTGGCAATGCCAGCCAGGACTTGGTTGGTAAACAGCTCCATGGCTTTCCCCTCAATATCCCAGATAGGATTTACGGACGTCTTCGTTGTTCGCGATTTCCTCGGCAGTGCCGGACATCACGATGCGTCCTGTTTCGATGACATAGGCCTTGTCGGCGAGTTCGAGCGCGAGCTGCGCGTTCTGTTCGACGACCAGGATCGAGACCTTGTCCTCGCGATTGATCTTGCCGAGGATCTTGAACAGATCCCGCACGACCAGCGGCGCGAGGCCGAAGGAGGGCTCGTCCAGCAGCATCAGGCGGGGACGTAGCATCAGCGCGCGGGCCACCGCGAGCATCTGCTGTTCACCGCCGGACAGCGTGCCGGCCTGCTGGGTATGGCGCTGCTTGAGCACCGGGAAGTGGTCATACATGCGCTCGATGTCGCCATCGATCGCCTTGGTATCCTTGCGGCTGATCGCGCCGAGCTGCAGGTTCTCCTCCACCGTCATGGTGGTGAAGGTGCCGCGGCCTTGCGGCACGTGGGCGATGCCCAGCCGCACGATGCTCTCGGTCGATTTGTTGTCGAGCTTCTTGCCTTCGAACTCGATGGAGCCCGTCGAACGCACCATGTTGCAGATCGCCCGCAGCGTGGTGGTCTTGCCGGCACCATTGGCGCCGAGCAATGTGGTGAGGCTGCCTTCCTTGAGGTCGAATTCGAGCCCGTGCAGCGCCTGCACCTGGCCGTAATAGGCGCGCAGGTCTTTCACATGAAGCATCGCGGTCATGAATCTTTGTCCCCCAGATAGGCCTTGATGACAGCCGGATCTTTCTGGACGGCCGCCGGGGTGCCTTCCGCGAGTTTCTTGCCGAAGTTGAGCGCCACCACGTGGTCGGCGATCGACATCACGAGACCCATGTGATGCTCGACCAACAAAACGGTCACGCCGCGATCGTTGCGGATGCGACGAATGAGATCGCCGAGCACGTAGACTTCCTCGTGATTGAGGCCGCCGGCGGGTTCGTCGAGCAGCAGGATCTTGGGTTCGGCCGCGAGCGCGCGTGCAAGCTCGACGCGCTTCTGGGTGCCGAACGGAAGTCCCGATACGATCGTGTCGGCGACGCCGTGCAGGTCGAGATAATCAAGGATGTCGCTGACGTCCTTGTTGATCGCGGTCTCGCTCTTGCGCACCCACGGCAGTTTCAGGCTGTCGCTGATGATGTCGCTGTTGGTGCGGGCATGCTTGCCGACGCGGATGTTGTCGCGCACCGTCAGGTTCGGAAACAACGCGACGTTCTGAAACGTACGCCCGATTCCGATTTCCGATATTTTGTGCGCGGGGCGCCTGAGGATGGATTCGCCTTCCATCAGGATGTCCCCCTTGCTCGGCTGATACAGCCGGCTCAGGCAATTGAACAGCGTCGTCTTGCCAGCGCCATTGGGACCGATCAGGCCGAGAATATGGCCCTTCTGCATGTCGAACGACACGCCGTTCAACGCGACGATGCCGCCGAACACGACGCTGACGTCGTTGACCTGCAACAGCGGCGCACCCGAAACGACGGGCGCGCGCTCTGCGAGCTGTGCCTGCGTCATGTGCGATGTCCTTCGAGCGAATGATGCGACAGCTGTCGCAAGTCACCGCGAAGGCTATTCGAGCCTTTCAACAACACGAGCAACTTTCCCTCCTGATTTGTTTTTCTTTGCGTCTGATTTTTTTTGTGGCGGCGCTGAAACTCCCCCGAGCGCCGCTTCGATGCTTCTTACCATCGCCAGCAAACGAGGTCCAATATCGTCGCGCAGTCGTTCTTCCGTAAAACGAAATGCTGGCGCGCCGCAATTGAAGGCATAGGGACCTGTGCCATCGTTCAACGTCATGGCGACGCCGGCCGCATGGACGTCGTCCTGCCACTCGCCGGCAGATATGACGAAGCCATGTTTGGCCACCATATCGCCCGCGCGTTCAAGTCCGTCGCGCATCTTCCCCCAGCGACTGCCATAGTGCTCACGAAACTCGCGCAACAACTGTGCGCGCTCCTCGGCAGGCAGAGCCCAGAAGTAGGCGCGTCCCATCGCCGTAGTGGCAATCGGGATGCGGGAACCTACGTCGAGCTGAACGCCGACGGTCATCGACGAGCGCGATTGTCCGAAATAGATCATCGAGAGCCGATCGCGGGCGCCAACGGCGCAGGCACCGCCGGTCTGCCGCATCAATTCATCGCGAAACGGTTCCGATAGATGCTTCACGCCGAGATTTGCGAGCGCCGCATACCCGAGCGACATGGCTGCCGGAGCAAGCTGGTACTTCTCGAAACGTGGAACGGGCGTAAGATAACCAAGTTTCGTCAGCGTGTAGGTGAGACGCGAAATCGTGGGCTTCGGGAGACTGGTCCGCGCCGCGATTTCCTGATTGCCGAGCAATCCGTCATTGGGGCGAAACGCGCGCAGCACATCGAGACCGCGAGCCAGCGCGACGACAAAATTGCGATCGGTCGCCGCTGGTTTTCCTGAACGCTTCACGCTTCCCCGAGGACTTGTATTGCTTCAACTTTTCTTGAGTCGTCTTCTTTATTGCATCATCTCTCTCGATGACGTCGATCGAATTCGAGGAGAGTGTGCGGCCAGATTGGTTTTTCCACCACGCCCCCTCGTTGACAACGGACGCTCTTCAAAATAACCCTGCATGTCAAGATGTGGAATTAAATTTCGCAGTGCGAAACAACAAAAGACGCCTTAAAAATCGATCCAAGGAGAATGCCGTGAGCGATGTCGTAAAGCTGGTACGTCATGATGAAGTGGCCGTCGTGATGGTCGATTCGCCGCCGGTGAATGCATTGAGTGCGGCGGTTCGTCGCGGTATCTTCGAGAATGTCAAAGCGGCGAACGCGGACGATGCCGTGAAGGCGATCGTGATCGCTTGCGCCGGCCGTACCTTCGTTGCCGGCGCCGACATCCCCGAATTCGGCAAGCCGCCCCAATCGCCCGGCCTCAACGAAGTCATCGCCGAAATTGAGAAATGCACGAAGCCGGTGATCGCTGCCATTCACGGCACAGCACTCGGTGGCGGCCTCGAACTGACGCTCGGCTGCCATTTCCGTGTCGCCGTCCTCGGCCTTCGGCCGGGTGCCGGCGGCACCCAGCGCCGGCCGCGCGCGGTCGGTCCTGAACTCGGCGTGCAGATGATCGTGACCGGTAATCCGATTGGCGCACCCGAAGCACTCAAGAACGGACTGATCGAAGAGATCGTCGAGGGCCCGACCGAAGGCGCCATTGCCTTTGCAAAGAAGGTCGTTGCCGAGAAGCGTCCGCTGCGCGTGCTCAAGAACGATGACTCCAAGCTCGCTGCCGCCAAGGCCGATCGTTCGATCTTCACCAACGCCGCGGCTGCAGCGAACAAGAAGAACCGCGGCATGAATGCGCCGCTGGCCTGCGCCGAAGCGGTGAGCTGGACTCTCGATACGCCGTTCGATGAAGCGCTGAAGAAGGAGCGCGAGATGTTCCTGAAGCTGGTCGCGGACGATCAGTCGAAGGCGCAGCGCTATGCGTTCTTCTCCGAGCGCGAAGCCGCCAAGGTCCAGGGCGTGCCGGATAGCACCAAGCCGCGTCCAGTCGAGCGCGTGGCCATCATCGGCGCCGGCACCATGGGCGGCGGCATCGCCATGTCGTTTGCCAATGCCGGCATTCCCGTCACGCTGATCGAGACCGGCGAAGAGCAGCTCAAGCGCGGCCTCGGCATCATGCAGAAGAACTGGGAGAACACTGCGGCGCGCGGCGGCATCCCGGCCGATGCGCCGGCCAAGCGCATGGCGCTGATCGATGGCAAGGTCGGCCTCGACAATGTGAAGGATGCGGACCTGATCATCGAAGCCGTGTTCGAAACCATGGCGATCAAGAAGGAAGTGTTCACCGCCATCGATGCGCATGCAAAGCCCGGCGCGGTGCTGGCCTCCAACACCTCCTATCTGAACATCAACGACATCGCAGCCGTCACCAAACGCCCGCAGGACGTGCTCGGCATGCACTTCTTCTCGCCGGCCAACGTCATGAAGCTGTGCGAAATCGTGCGCGCCGAGAAGACAGCGCCGGATGCGTTGCTCACCGCCGTAGCGATCGCCCGCAAGATCGCCAAGGTTCCGGCCGTTGTCGGTGTCTGTGACGGCTTCGTTGGCAACCGCATGCTGGCGGCCCGTTCCAAGCAGTCCGAGAAGCTGTTGTTCGAAGGGGCACTGCCGCAGCAGGTCGATGCCGTCGTCACCAAGTTCGGTCTGCCGATGGGGCCGTTCGCGATGGGCGATCTTGCCGGTCTCGATATCGGCTGGCGCTCGCGTCAGGACCGCGGCATCAAGTCCGAAATCGCAGATGCGCTGTGCGAAGCCGGCCGCTTCGGTCAGAAGACCGGCAAGGGCTATTACAAGTACGAATCCGGTTCGCGCGCGCCGATCCCGGATCCGGAGGTCGAGAAGCTGATCGACGACACCTGCAAGCGTCTCGGCCTGACGCGTCGTGCCATCAGCGACCAGGAGATCCTGGAGCGCATGGTGTATCCGATGATCAACGAGGGCGCTCGTATTCTCGAGGAGAAGATCGCCTCGCGTCCGAGCGATATCGATGTGATCTGGCTCTACGGCTATGGCTGGCCGATCTATCGCGGCGGTCCGATGTTCTACGCAGATCTCGTCGGCCTGAAGGAGATCGCGGAGCGGCTGTCGTTCTATGCCAAGCAGACCAACGACCCGTCGCTGGAGCCGGCGCCGCTGCTGAAGAAGCTTGCCGATGAAGGCAAGACGTTCGCTTCGCTCGGCAAGTGAGTTCCTCTCTAACCTCTCCCCGCT
>JAPLPC010000265.1 GCA_026400425.1 Hyphomicrobiales bacterium
TCGAGGGCCCCGGCCATGTGCCGCTGCACAAGATCAAGATCAACATGGACAAACAGCTCAAGGAATGCGGCGAAGCGCCGTTCTACACCCTCGGGCCTTTGACGACCGACATCGCGCCGGGCTACGACCACATCACCTCGGGCATCGGCGCCGCCATGATCGGCTGGTTCGGCTGCTCCATGCTGTGCTACGTCACGCCGAACGCGCATCTCGGCCTGCCCAACCGCGACGACGTGAAGGTGGGCGTGATCACCTACAAGATCTCGGCGCATGCGTCGGATCTCGCCAAGGGCCACCCTGCTGCGCAGATGCGCGACGATGCGCTGTCCCGCGCCCGCTTCGACTTCCGCTGGCAGGACCAGTTCAATCTCGGCCTCGATCCCGAGACCGCGGTCGCCTATCACGACGAGACGCTGCCCAAGGACGCCCACAAGGTCGCGCATTTCTGCTCGATGTGCGGACCGAAATTCTGCTCGATGAAGATCACGCAGGACGTCCGCGACTACGCAGCAACCCTCGGCGACAACGAAAAGGCCGCCCTCAACCTCGGCGGCAAGGCCACGATGGGCATGAGCATGTCCGGCGTGATCGAGGACGGGATGGCGACCATGAGCCAGAAGTTCAAGGACATGGGCGAACAGGTCTATGTCCAGGCGGAAGCTGTGAAGGCCAGCAACAAGGCGCTTTAAGCGTCCTAATTCCACCGAAGTCGAAGGGCGGATTGCATATGCGATCCGCCCTTTTTTACATCCTGGTTCTGTAACGGGTATCGTACCTGAACCCACAACATTGTTCATGACACTCAAGGGGAATAGCGGCATGGCCCCATGCGTGGCTATGGCTGGCTGCGTTGATGCGCCTCACCTATGGTCGCCGCTATCAGGAAGTACGCTGCCGCAAAGGCGCTGGAGACTTGGATAGATGATTTTTGTTCGCGCATTCGCTCTTACTGCTGGTGCGTTTCTAGCCTTAACCATGGCTGTCACCACCCCCGCCACCGCCCAAACCTCCACCGCCACCGAAAAGCTCAACGCCTATGTCGGCTGCATCAACCGGCTGTCGTCGCGGGCGTATGACTCGCGGTCGCGCTATTTCAGCTGGGCGCCGAAAGCGGGGCCGACCGGCAAGGAGCGCATCATCTATGGCGGCGCTGGAGGCGGCCGCCTCCGCTTATGTGAGCGCGGTGACGACGCTCGGTCCGCTGCTGAAGGAGGCCGACGACTACTACACGCAGGAAAATTACAAGGACGACAAGATGGCCAAGGGCCGCGCGCTGCATCCGCGGCTGGTGGCGGCCTGGGATGCGTTCTCCGCCGCCGACAAGAACCTGCGCGCCGGCGTCGATGCCATCAACGACAAGCGCAAGCTGGAAGCGCTCAAGGAGATTGAGGCCAAGGAAGGCAAGACCACGCGCTATCATATCGAGGCCCTGATGATCGACGCCAAGCGGCTGTTGCGGACGCAGACGGCTGACAAGCCAGATCTCGGAGAGATCACCAAGGCCCTGGCCGCCTATGAGGCCACGGTGACGGCGCTGCAGGCGGCGGCGGACGGCAACAGCGGCGACCGCAAGGTCGGATCGATGTTCACCGGCAATGCGAAGGCGCTTCTGGTCACCGCCAAGCAGCTGATGCGCCGGATCCGCGACAAGGTGCCCTACACGTCCGGCGAGAAGATGATGCTGACGCCATCGAGCGCGTGGATGGTGGAGGGCTCGCCGGGTCGCCTGCTGCGCGACTACAACCAGCTGGTCGACGCCTATAACCGCGGCGGCAACATCTAGCGCAGCGGCGGCGAAGGGATGGAGGGGCGTTAACCCGGCGCTAACCATACCGCGCGGTGACCGCGAACCAAACGATTCTCGGCTCATTCTCTCCGCATTCGATACAAAGGAGAACGATCATGAGCGAAGCGACCTTGCTCCTGCCCAATATGCGCGGCGGCTGCGCCACCGTCGGCACCACGGTTCATACGCTGTTTCGGGTCAGCGGCCGGCGCCATATGCCGATGGCGAATCCGGCTGCGATGGCGCCTCCGACCGCAGACGCAGCGCCGTCGCCCGCCGAAGTCGGCGCGCATCATCCGGCCGATTTGAACCCGTCATCCAACGCCTGCTAAAAGCGTCGCACTGGAATCAGGTGCGGGAGTAACGAGCGTGGCAAAGCAGACGATCAGCCGGACCGGATTGCGGGGCCCGCGCGGCGAACAGGGCCCGCCCGGCACGCTGCCGAGTTTCGAGCAGATCATGCCCTGGCTGCATATGATTTTCGATGCCTGGGAAGACCACCGCAAGATGCGCGCGCGCGAGGACGACGA
>JAPLPC010000103.1 GCA_026400425.1 Hyphomicrobiales bacterium
ACCCTGACCCTCCCCCACGAGGGGGGAGGGGACTTACAGCGCCCTTTGCTGCGAGCGCGCACCGCATGACCGCTCTTCTCTCCCTCATCCGTCGCGATATCCGGATCGCGATGCGGATCGGCGGCGGGGCGCTGATCGGCGTGCTGTTCTTCCTCACCGTCGTAGTGCTGATGCCATTCGCCATCGGGCCCGATCTCAATTTGCTGGCCCGGCTCGGCCCCGCCATCCTCTGGCTCGGTGCCTTGCTGGCGAGCCTGCTGACCCTCGACCGGCTGTTCATGGCCGACCACGAGGATGGGTCGCTCGACCTTCTCCTGATGAGCCGCACGCCGCTGGAATTGACCTGCGCCGCCAAGGCGCTGGCGCATTGGCTTGCCGCCGGCGTTCCGCTGGTGGTGGCGACGCCGGTGCTCGGCCTGCTGCTCAATCTCGATGCCACAGCGACCGCGGCCGTGGCGCTGACGCTGCTGGTCGGGACGCCGGCGCTGACCTTCACCGGCATGATCGGGGCGGCGCTGGCGGTCATGCTGCGGCGCGGCGGATTGTTGATGGCCGTTCTGGTGCTGCCGCTCTCGATCCCGGTGCTGATCTTCGGCGTGGCCGCGTCGAATGCCGTGATCGTCGAACAAGGCACGATGTCGTTCGGAACGCCATTCTCGATCCTGTGCGCGATCTCGCTGGCGAGCCTGGTGATCGGACCATTCGCCGCGGCGGCCAGCATGCGTCACGGCATGGATTGACCGAGATCAATCCGTGACGGCATCAAACAAATGAGAATAAGTTGCATTGATCGCGGACGGGACTGCGACTAGTGGAAATGCCATGACGCTGACCGAACTCGCCAATCCGACCCGGTTCCTGTCCCTGACCACCCGCATTCTGCCGTGGCTGGCGATCCTCACCGGCGTGCTGCTCGCTCTGGGCCTTTATCAGGCCGCGCTGGCACCCGACGACTATCAGCAGGGCGCCACCGTCAAGATCATGTTCATCCATGTGCCCAATGCCTGGCTGGCGATGTTCGTCTGGGGCGTCATGACCGTGGCGTCGCTGGGCACGCTGGTGTGGCGCCATCCGCTCGCCGATGTCGCCGCCAAGGCCGCAGCGCCGTTCGGGGCTGCGTTTACGTTTCTTGCCCTCGTCACCGGCTCGTTGTGGGGACGGCCGATGTGGGGGACCTATTGGGAGTGGGACGCGCGGCTGACCTCGGTACTGATCCTGTTCCTGATGTATCTCGGCCTGATCGCATTATGGCGCTCCGTCGAGGATCCGTCGCGTGCCGCCCGCGCCGCGGCGGTGCTGACGCTGGTCGGCGCCATCAACATTCCCATCATCAAGTTTTCGGTCGACTGGTGGAATACGTTGCATCAGCCGGCGTCGGTGATCCGGATGGGCGGCTCGACGCTCGACAAGTCGTTTCTTTATCCGCTGCTGGTGATGGCGGTGGCGTTCTCGCTGCTGTTCATCACGCTGCATCTCGCCGCCATGCGCAACGAGATCCTGCGGCGTCGTCTGCGGTCGCTGCAGATGCTGCAGGCCGCCAAGCCGGTGGCACTGCCGTGATGTCGCTCGGTCCCTACGCCTCCTTCATCGTCATGTCCTATGCGCTGGCCCTGCCCGCCTTCGAGGTGCGCCTGCATGCGCTGGAGCAGTCCGGCGCCGCGCGTCGATCCGGCCGCGGCGCCACGGATTTGAAATGAGCGACCTCGCACCCACCACCCCGAAGCGCCGCTGGGTCCTGGCACTCCCGCTGCTGATCTTCCTGGCGCTCGCTGCGCTGTTCTGGTTTCGCCTCGGCGCCGGCCCGGCGAAACTGCCATCGGCGCTGATCGGCCGG